>NZ_JACARN010000060.1:0-144738 GCF_013386605.1 Pseudomonas sp. IPO3749
GGTTTAGCCGCACCGCGCCATGGATGGCGCGTGGCGGCGGCCCCCCAAATCACTGTCGGATTACGGGCACACCGAGCCTAGGCGAGGTGCCGAGTGTTGGGGCAAGAGCCCTTTGGTTACTTTGGGCTGGGCCGGCATTCCGGCTTTTCCAAAGTGACCCGCCGTAAGGGCGGAACCAATAGCCGCCGTTACCTAAACAACGGATATACACACCACCAAGAATTGCCCCCCACCCAATCCAAAATGAAGCTTTCATGACAAAAGTTCGGTAGCCCCCGACCACTCCCGTCTCCTCTGTGTAACGCGCTTGAGCCCACCAGAACGTTGGGCTTTTCAGCCGCAAGCAGGATGCCAGGAGTGGGGCGATGGGAACTATGGAACGTTACTCGAAAGTCGGCATGCAGGAGCTCGACCAGCGCCTGTCAAAGATCGTCGAAGCCGCGCGCAAGAAGCCGGTGTCGGTCTATCGCTACGGCGCACCCTGGGTCTGGATCGTCTCCCAGGAAGACTGGCAAGGCGCTCGCAAGGAAGTCTCCAGCTACATCCCGGCAGGCCATTCCCTGGTGCTGCTGCGCCCACAGATCGACGAAGTGCTCGACCAGCACCGTGACTGGCTCACCGCCGAACCCGCGATGTCGATCGCCCCGCACACCGTGCTGCAGATCCTGCTGCTGCAACTGCTGTACTCGGTGCCCAGCGAACAACAGCTGCATGAACAGCTGAACTACAACCTGCTGTTCCGCTGGTTCGTCGGCCTGGACCTCAACCAAAAGGTCTGGAGCATTCACGTACTGACCCGCGACATCGCCACGCTGCTGAACAACCCGCGTGCAGTGCAACTCATCCAGAAAATCATTGGTGACGTGTTTTGTGGCGCCTTGCTGCACATGCCGGAGTTCTCGTTGAACTTCGCCCTGTTGCACACCTGGCTGGCACGCCACGGCAGCACTTCGATCACCAGCAATTGAGCCGGCCGCACGCCGGGCTTGCGGCGACGGCGCAAAAAATCAGACAGTCAGGGGGCGGTGTGGAGCATCTGTTCAAATTAACGTTGGCGCTGTGTTGCGTGACGCTGGGGAGCCTGGCGCAACCGGTGTTGGCCGAGGAGGAAGAGGGTGCGCGTAAGGTCGACGTCAACGAGTACTTCGTGCGCGGCAATACGGTGCTGGATGCGGCGACGATCGAGGAGGCGGTGTATCCGTTCCTGGGGCCGCAAAAGACCTTGGGCGATATCGAAGGCGCGCGCGATGCGTTGCAGAAGATCTACCAGTCGCGTGGCTATCAGTCGGTGTTTGTCGAGTTGCCGGAGCAGAAGGTCGATGACGGTATCGTCTACCTGCAGGTCAGCGAGACCAAGGTCGGCCGTGTGCGCGTGGTCGGTGCCAAGCACTATTCGCCGGTGGAAATCCGCGAGCAGGTGCCGGCCCTGGAGGAGGGCGCGGTGCCGGACTTTGCCACGGTGCAAACCCAGTTGGCGGGCCTCAATCGCGGCGCTGGGCGCCAGGTCACGCCGCTGGTGCGCGAGGGCCAACGCCCCGGCACCATGGATGTGGATTTGCAGGTGGAAGACCAGAACCCCTGGCACGCCAGTATCGGCCTGAACAACGACTACAGCGCCGACACCGAAAAGCTGCGCTCGGTGGCGACCCTGGGGTACGACAACCTCTGGCAACTGGGTCACAGCATTTCCCTGACCTACTTCACCGCGCCCCAGGACACCGAGAATGCCAAGGTCTGGTCGGGCTCCTACAGCGCGCCATTGGATGAGCGCTGGACCTTGCAGTTCTCCGGTTACCAGTCCGACAGCAACATCGCCACCATCGGCGGCAGCAACGTGTTGGGCAAGGGCCATTCCTATGGCGTGTCGGCCATCTATAACCTGCCGGCGGCGGGCAACTGGGCCAACTCGTTCTCGTTTGGTGTGGACTTCAAGGATTTCGACGAACAGATGAAGTTCGGTTCCAGCAGCGACCAGGTGCCCCTCAAATACGCGCCATTCACCTTCGGCTACAACGGCTTTCGCTACACCGAACAAGCGCAGTTGGGCCTGGGCTTGAACCTGGTGGTGGGTACTCGCGCGTTTTTCGGCTACGGCAGCGATGCCGAAGAGTTCGAGTACAAACGCTACAAGGCCAGCGCCAGTTTTGCCGTGCTCAAGGGCGACCTGAATTACACCTACACCTTCGCCAACGACTGGCAGTCGGCAACCAAGGGCGGCTTCCAGCTGGCGTCGGGGCCGCTGGTGTCCAACGAGCAGTATTCCGCCGGCGGCGCCACATCGGTGCGCGGTTACCTCGCGGCGGAGCGCACCGGGGATGAGGGGTACTTGCTCTCCCAGGAACTGCGCACGCCGTCGCTGGCCAAGTTCCTTGGCAGTTACGTGCAGGAGTGGCGCTTCTACGCGTTCGCCGAAGGGGCACGCATGCGCCTGCACGACCCGCTGCCCGAGCAAGAAGACGAATACAGCCTGGCCAGTGTCGGCCTGGGCACCCGCGCCAGTTTGAGCAAATGGTTGTCCGGCAGCCTGGATTGGGGCTACCCGCTGCTCAATGGACCGAACACCCAGAAACAGGACTCGCGACTGCACTTCAGTGTGCAGGCGACTTTCTGACTTTTTCTTCCGGAGACTTCACCCATGCAACGCCTATTCCTGAGCCTGTTGATCTGCCTGGGCTTCACGCTCCCGGCCACCGCCCATGCCTGGTGGCAGGACGACTGGCACTACCGCAAACAGATTTCGGTGGACACCACCGCCCAAGGCGCCGCGATCAACCAGGCCCTGGGCCGTACCGCGCTGCTGGTGCGCCTGCACACGGGCAACTTCACCTTTGATGGGGTCAAGGATGACGGCGCCGACCTGCGTTTTGTGAGTGCCGACGACAAGACCGTGTTCAACCACCAGATCGAAAGCTTCGACCCGTTGATGGGCATGGCGCTGATCTGGGTCGATGTGCCCAAGGTCGAAGGCGGTCAGCGTCAGGACCTGTGGATGTACTACGGCAACCAGAAGGCCCCGGCCACCGCCAACGGCCAGCTGACGTTCGACCCGAACTACACCGCGCTCTACCATTTTGACGGGGCCAACGGCACACCGGCCCGCGACACCACGGCCTATGCCAACACCGCGTTGAACGCCACCGGTGCCAGCATCGACGGTGTGATCGGCCGTGCCTTGCAGTTCGCCGGTCAACCGCTGATGCTGCCGGCCAGCCCTTCGCTGCAACACGCTGCGGGTGGCGCGTTCACCTTCAGCGCCTGGTTGCGCCTGGACCAGGCCAGTGGCGAACAAGTCGTGCTTGCCCGCCGCGATGGCCCCCATAGCCTGTTGCTGGGCTTGAACCAAGGCATGCCGTTCGTGGAAATCGACGGCCAGCGCGCCGTGTCGAGCCAGCCGCTGAACCCCGGCCAATGGCAGCACCTGGCGTTCACCGCCGAGGGTGACAAGGTCTCGCTGTATGTGAATGGCCGCGAAACCGCCATCCTGGCCGTTGCCTTGCCGGCGTTTAATTCCCAGCTGGCCATTGGTGCCGATTTGCCGGAAGCGGGCAGCACGCACCTGCCGTTTGCCGGGGCCATCGATGAACTGCGTCTGTCCAAGGTAGCGCGTCCGGCGGCACTGTTGCTGGCCGATGCCAGCGCCCAGGGCGCCGAGTCGAAACTGGTGGCCTATGGTGTCGATGAAGAACAGTCCGGCTTCGGTTTCGGCAGCTTGGGCTTCTTGCTCAACGCGGTGCCGGTGGATGCCTGGGTGATCATCCTGGTGCTGGTGGCGATGATGTTCCAATCGTGGGTCATCATGCTGCGCAAGAACCGTCAGGTCAGCCGCGTGAGCAGCGCCAACGAGGTGTTCCGCGAGCATTTTGCGCAGATCGGCACGCGCCTGGAGATGTACGCCGACGACGCCCAGTTGGGTGAACGCCTGGCCCATTCTTCGCTGTGGCGCCTGTACCTGGTGGCGGTCAAGGAGATCCGCACCCGGCGTGCCCAGGGCGCCGACACCTCGTCGGTCTCGGCCGCGACCATCGAAGCCATCCGCTGCTCCATGGACGGCGTGCGCACCCGCGAAAACCAGGCGCTCAGCTCCAAACTCTCGACCCTGTCCAACGCCATTGCCGGCGGCCCGTACATCGGCCTGCTCGGCACCGTGCTGGGGATTATGGTGGTGTTCCTCGGCACGGCCATGGCCGGCGATGTGAACATCAACGCGATTGCCCCCGGTATGGCGGCGGCGTTGCTGGCCACGGCCATGGGCCTGTTTGTCGCGATCCCGGCGTTGTTTGGCTACAACCGCCTGATCACGCGCAACAAGGAAGTCAGCGCGGACATGCGTGTGTTTGTCGACGAGTTCATCACTCGCCTGGCGGAGATGCACGGCGAGAGCCAGCACAGTGAAGCCGCGCACCGTCGTGACCATCACGCCGCTGTTCCGGCCTGAGGAGATCTGCCATGGCTTCCGTAAATACCTCCCACGACGATGACGATGATGCCGCCGTCGACAGCATCAACATCACGCCCCTGGTGGACGTGCTGATGGTGGTGCTGGTGATGTTTATCCTCACCGCCACCGCCCAGGTCTCGGGCATCCAGATTCACTTGCCCAAGGCCAGCGCCTCGGTGTCGTTGTCGGAGGCCAAGACCAAGGCCATCTCCGTGAACGACGGTGGCCAGGTGTTCCTCGACGCCTACCCGGTGACCCTCGGTGAGCTGGAAGAACGCCTGCGCATCGAGAAAGCATTGAACCCGGATTTCCCGGTGATCGTGCGTGGCGATGCGATGGTGCAGTACCAGAAGGTGATCGAAGTGCTTGACCTGCTGCGTCGGCTGGAACTGTCCCAGGTCGGGTTGGTTACCGGCAAACCGAGTCAGGGCTGAGACATGACCGCACAGATCCCGATCGCGCCCTTGCCCGTCAAGAAGAAGCCGCCGCTGCGCCCGTTGAAGTGGGGCGCGGGCCTGTTGCTGGGCGCCGTGGCGGCCTGGTGCTTGTGGCAATGGGCCAATGACATGAGCGGCGTACGCCGCGAAGCGCCGAAGGTGCCGACGATCATCCCGTTGCCGCCGCCACCGCCACCACCGCCGGAAAAGCCCAAGGAGCCTGAGCCCCAGGTCGAAGAAAAAATCCCGGAACCGGTGCCGAGCCCCGAACCCGAGGAGGTCAAGCCCGCCGAGGAAGCGCCGCCTTCGCCTAGCGAAGACCTGGCCAACCCGATGCAGATCGACGGCGACGCGCAGTCCGGCAACGACGGTTTCAACATCGGCGCGGGTAAGGGCGGCGGCATGGCCGGCAGTGGCGGCGGCGGGTTGGGGACGGGCACCTACAAGCAGTACCTGGCCGGCACCTATCAGCGGCTGATGCGCGAAGACCCTGAGCTGCGCAAGAAGGCCTTCTCGATCCAGATAGACCTGTGGTTGGGCGCCGAAGGCCAGGTCACCAAAGCCTTGGTGGCCAAGTCCAGCGGTGATGCCGAGACCGACGCGCAGATGCTCGCCTTGATCCAGGCACCGCGCGCCACACAAAAGCCGCCGGCGTCGTTGACGCTGCCCATGCGCCTGTCGCTCAAGGGCCGGCGCCCGGATTGAACAAACCCTATTTCAACGGTTTTTTACAGGAGTTGCGCACACATGATTTCCCCCGTGAATCGACTGACCCTGGCGGTCGGCATGGTCATCGCGACCCTGGTCGGCCAGGCGGCTGCAGCCCCGGTCGCGCCCTCGGAAAACGTCACCATCAACCTGATCCGCCTGTTGGTGCAGCAAGGCGTGCTGACCCAGGACACCGCCAACGGGCTGATCGCCCAGGCCGAAAAAGAGGCCCAGCAGGCACGCCAGGCCAATACCGCGCCGGTGGTGGCCGCAGGCCCCGCCGCTGCGCCGGGTGACGTGCGTGTGCAGTACGTGCCGCAGGCGGTGAAAGATCAGATTCGTGATCAGGTCAAGGCCGAGGTCATGGCCACTGCCAAGCAGGAAAACTGGGCCCAGCCCAATACCTTCCCGGATTGGGTCTCGCGTATCAGCTTTGATGGCGATATCCGCCTGCGGGACGAGTCGCGCTATTTTTCGGGCAATAACAGCAACGAGATCGTCGACTACGCCAAGCTCAATGAAAGCGGCCCGTACGACACCAACAAGGATACCAATACAAAGCTGCCGCCGCTGCTCAACACCACCAAGGACCGCGAAAACCTGTTCCGCCTGCGCGCGCGCCTGGGCATGAAAGCGGTGCTGTCACCCGACTGGACGGCCGGCATCCGTGTGGGCACCGGCTCCGACAACAACCCGGTGTCCACCACCCAGACCCTGGGCGGCGGCTTTGGCAAGAAAGACATCTGGCTCGACCAGGGCTACCTGAGCTGGAAGGCCACCCCGGATGTGACCCTCACCGCCGGGCGTTTCGCCAACCCGTTCTACTCCACGGACATGATGTATTCGGGCGACCTGAACTTCGACGGTATCGCCGCCAATTTCAACCACGCCCTGAACAGCCAGTGGGGCTTGTTTGGCACCTTGGGTGCGTTCCCGGTGGAGTACACCTCCGACTCGGCCAGCAGCAACGGCTTCGACAAGGAAGACAGCGAGACCAAGTGGCTGTTTGGCGGGCAGATCGGCGCCAACTGGAAGATCAACCGCGAAAACAGCCTCAAGGGCGCAGTGGCCTACTACCACTTTGACGATATCGAAGGTAAGCGCTCCGGCGCCTGCCAGCCGTGGTCCGGCCAGCCGGCGTGTGACAGCGACGGCTCGCGCCTGGCCTTCATGCAGAAGGGCAATAGCGTGTTCCTGCTGCGCGACATCACGCCGAATCCGGCCACTCCGGGCCTGACCCCGCAACCGCAGTTCGTCGGCCTGGCATCCAAGTTCGACGTGCTCGACCTGAACCTGGCCTGGGATGCCGAGCTGCCCAGCGATTTCAAGCTGCGCACCCAAGGCAACTTCATCCACAACCTGGCCTACGACAAGGGCGAGATGCTCAAGCGCAGCGAAGGCGAGATCGTCAATAACATCAACAGCAAGGGCCAGTTTGAAAGTGGCGGCAATGCACTGATGGTCTCGTTCACCCTCGGCAGCGCGCTGGAAATGCGCAAGCGCGGTGATTGGAACGTGTTGGCCGGCTACAAATACATCCAGCCTGACGCATTGCCTGATGGCTTCAACGATTCGTCGTTTCACCTGGGCGGCACCAACGCCAAGGGTTATTTCATTGGCGCCAACTACGGCATCGAAAAGAACATCTACGCCAGTGCGCGTTGGTTGAGCGCGTCCGAAGTGTACGGCGCGCCGTTCGAAGTCGATGTGATGCAACTGGAACTCAACACGCGCTTTTGATGCGCACGGAGATGCCACATGAACACGCGAATCTGCGGGCTGCTCCTGGTGTTTGTTGCCACGGCAGCGTCGGCTGAAGGCATGGAGGAACGCTTGCGCACGCAACTGCGCAGCACCACCCAGCAATTGCAGGCCCTGCAAAGCGAACAGGCCCAGGCCAGCGCTGCGCGCATTGCCGCCGAAAACCAGGCCAAGCAGGCCCAGGTGCAAATAAAACAACTGACGGCCGAGCTGGACAAGGCCCGTGGCGTGGCCGAGCAAATGGCCGGCCAGCAACAAAGCCTGCACAACCAGGCGCAAGCCCAGGTGACGGCGAGCAACGAGCAGATCGGCAAGTTCAAGAAGGCCTATGACGAACTGCTGGTGCTGGCCAAGGGCAAAGAGGCTGAGCGTGCGCGCTTGCAGGCACAACTGAGCGACCGTGACACACAAGTGCAGCAATGTTCAGTCAAGAATCAACAGATGTACGGCGTGGCCCAGCAGTTGCTCGCGGCCTACGAAAAAATCGACGTGGCCGAGGTGATGAGTATCCGCCAGCCCTTCGCCAGCAGCGCGCGGGTCAAGTTCGAGGAACTGGCCCAGGGCTTTGGTGACGATTTGTACAAGAGCCGTTTCGATGCGCCCCAGGCAACCGCCAATCATTGATCGACAGGGAAGAAATCACCATGAGCGAATTGATCACCAGCGTCACCACTCAGAGCCTCACCGAGCTGTTGCAGGAAGCCGGTTACCGGGTCAATCAGACTGAACAAAATGGCATCGTGCAATTGCTCAGTGCCAGCCAAGGCATCGGTTTTGCGGTGCGCTTCGGCAACCCGGCGGCGGAGCAGGGTACGTATGTGGATTTCACCTACAGCTGCGCGCTGCGCATCCAGGGCGAATTGCCCGAAGGCCTGGCCCAAGTGTGGAACGCGTCGCGACGTTTTGCGCGGTTGTCGGTGCAGGGCGAGTTTCTGTTGATGGAGATGGACGTGGTGGTAGCCGGCGTTGGCGCCACGCACCTGCGCAGCCAGTTGGAGCTGTGGGACCGTCTGTTGCAGGAATTCATCGTCTACCTGCGTGAATACAGCCAGCAGGCCGCGCAGTTGCAGGCTGAAGCCGAGGCGCCGGTATTGTGAAGAAACCAACCCTGATGGTCGGCGCGGGTGCGCTGGCCTTGCTGGTGGTGGGCTTGAGCCTGCGGCCGGGCAGCGACCCGGTGGCGGCGCAGCAACCGACGCCGGTGATCAACCCGGTATCGGTCGGCCCGGCGGTGGCGCGCCTGGGCAATCAGCAGATCGACCTGACGGAACTGAAAACCGTCCTGGCCAGCCTGCCTGCCGAGTCCCGCGAGCAATTGCGCGGCAACCGTGGCGCGTTGGAAACCTGGATCCGTTCACGCCTGGCCCAAAAGGCCGTGCTTGAACAGGCCGACGCCCAGGGTTGGCGACAGCGCCCGGACGTGGAACAGCAGACCCGCGCCGCCGCCGAGCAGATCGTGTTTCGCGACTACATGCTCTCGGTCAGCCAGGTGCCGGCCGACTACCCGAGTGCGGCTGAGTTGCAGCAGGCCTACGACAGTGGCAAGGCGCAATGGGTGACACCGCAGTTGTACCGGGTGAGCCAGATTTTCCTGGCGACCAATGACCCGCAAACCGTCGACAACGTGCGCCGCCAGGCCCAGGAACTGAGCCGTCGTGCCCAGGCTGCGCCGGGTGATTTCGCCGCCCTGGCCACGCAGTTTTCCCAGGACACCGACTCCGCCGCACGCGGTGGCGACTCGGGCATGCAGCCTTTGCAACAGCTGGTGCCGGAAGTCCGCAGTGTCGTGTCGCGCCTCAAGGTCGGCGCCGTGTCGGACGTGGTGCAGAGCGCGGCGGGGTTTCATGTACTCAAGCTCACGGGCCAGCAACCGGCGCGTAGCGCAACCCTCGACGAACTGCGCGAGCGCCTGACCCAGGCCCTGCGTGCCCAGCGCCAAGAGCAGATCGCCAAGGCCTACCTCGAAGGCATGCTCAACACCGCAACCCTGAGTATCGACGGCGCCGAGCTGAACAAGGTGCTGGAGTAACCCGCGTCAACCCGCATTGGATGCACAGACAGACAAGACAGGGAGTCTCCCATGGCATTTCTAGAACCGTCCGCCCCCCAGGGGCCGTCCTCTTATCGCGCCCCGACCGAGGGGCGCAGTAGCTGGCTGGCCCTGGCCCAGGAGATCGACCCGGAGGTGGCGCGCTACTTTCTGGTGAGTGCGCGCTGCGGCTGCTTCATGCAGGCGGCGCGCAGCCTGAATATCAAGGCAACGCTGTTACGCAAGCGCCTGGCGCAGCTTGAAGAACATCTGCGGCATTCGCTGTTCAGTTACCAGGGCAGTGGTTTGGTGCTCAGTCGCGATGGCCAGCAGTTGCAGGCCCAATTGATTGCCCTGGCCCATGAACGGCGGTTGCCGGTCACCGAGCAGCCGTTGATTCGGCTGGCAGTGGCCGAACCGATCCTGCATGACATCCTTGGGCGTGACCTGATCGCCTTGTTGCGGCGCAACGCCAGCGTGCGCCTGGAGATCATTTCCATCGACAGCCAGTTGTCGCTGCAAGCGGTGGATGTCGATGTGGTGCTGTGGCTGTCGGACGCCGACGGCCCGGTGCCTGGCCCGAGCTTCGCCACCGAGCCGCCACAGGCCCTGGCACGTTTGCAGTACTTGCCGCATATCGCCAAGCGATATTCGCGGCTGACCACACGGCCGGACAGCGTGGAAGACCTTGACGACTACATGCTGGTGCAGTGGCAACCTGATGCGCAGGTGGGCGCGTTGCAGGCATGGAATCAGGTGGTGCAGCAGCGCCTGGCGGCGGTGGTGCAGGTGCACGCGTATTCGCTGATGTTGGAGATGATCCGCTGTGGCGCATGCATTGGCTTGCTGCCGCATTACATGAGCAGTTTTGACCGGGGCCTGGTGGCGTTGACGGGGTTGCTGGACGAGAGCATGCAGCGGCAGGTGTGGCTGGCGGTGAATGCGCAAGTGGGAGATGTGGAGGCGGTGCGGATGATTGTGGAGTTGATCATTGGCACGTTTGAGGGACGACGCGAGTGGTTTGATTTTCAGGTCTAATGCTCCCACAGAAAAGCAGGCTGGCAAGCCTGATTTCTGTGTTGCGCCCCAGCGCTAACTGCGCCAGTCTTGGAACCTTATCTTCTTGGTCTCAAGCACTCTGCAATGCACACTACTCGTTTGACGCTCATTTGCCATGCCGTCACGCCTCTGCAAAAACAGGGGCGTTTTCCCGATGACGAGGCGTTGGCGATGGATTGGCAGGGCAAGGCGTTGTCGCTGACTGGTCGCTACAAGAAAACCCGGCGCCTGTTATGTGGTCCGGAGGCCAGGGCTCGGCAGACGGCAGGCTTGTTCGGCGCTGACGGGGTGATCGAGGCCGCGTTGCGCGACGCTGATTTCGGGCAGTGGAGGGGCCAGGACATCGGCCAACTGGAGAGTGATCAGCTGAACACCTGGCTCACCGACGCCACGTGCTCGCCCCACGGTGGCGAGTCGGTGGAGCAGATCTGCCTGCGGGTGGCTGAGTGGATGAAAACCCTCGAATCCCAGCCCGGCCATGTCGTGGCCATCACCCATCCCTTTGTGATTCGTGCCGCGATGTGGCACGCCATGCAGTTTCCGCTGTCGATGTTCTACAGGATCGACGTCGAACCGCTGTCCGCCACCGAGCTGCGCTTCAACAATGTCTGGCGCCTGCGCCTGGAAACTCACGCCTAGGCACGTGAACATGGCAAAATCCACGCCCCGCAATGAGAGCAACCCATGAAACGCATCCTGATCATCGGCATTGGCGCCGGCAACCCTGACTACATCACGATGCAGGCCGTGAAGGCGCTCAACCGCACCGACGTGTTTTTCCTGATGGACAAGGGTCAGAGCAAAGACAAGTTGATCGACCTGCGTCGCGAGATCTGCGAGACCTACATCACCGAGCCCGGCTACCGTTTCGTCGAGGCCGATTGCCCCGAGCGTGTGCGCGGCGAGATCGACTACACCACCGCCGTGCAGGACCTCAACCGCGACAAGCAGCAGACCTTCGAACGCATGATCAACGAAGAAATGGCTGAAGGTGAAGTGGGCGCTTTCCTCGCCTGGGGTGATCCAGCGCTGTACGACAGCACCATTCGCATCTTGCAGGCGATTCTTGCCAGCGGTCGCAGTGAGTTCGAGTTCGAAGTGATCCCTGGCATCACCAGCGTGCAGGCCCTGGCGGCCCAGCACAAAGTGCCGCTGAACCGTATCGGCAAGTCCATCGAGATCACTACCGGGCGCCGTTTGGCGGCGGGGCAGGCGAGTGACGCCGACACGTTGGTGGTGATGCTCGACGCCGAAGACTCCTACCGCACAGTGGCGGATCAAGACCTGGACATCTACTGGGGCGCCTACCTGGGCACACCGGACGAGGTCCTGATCAGCGGCAAAGTCAGTGAAGTCGCGGCAGAAATCGAACGGGTGCGCAAGGCCGCTCGCCTGGAAAATGGCTGGATCATGGACACTTATCTGTTACGCAAACCTTGAGGTAACGTCCCATGCTCAAACTGTTTGCCCTGGCACTCACCCTCGTGGCCGGCACCGCCCATGCCGACGACACGCTGCACACCGATTTGCCGTTGTCGTATCTGGAACAAACCCAGGGCGACGCGCGCAACCAGCCGCTGGTGATTTTCCTGCACGGGTTTGGCAGTAACGAGGAGGACTTGTTCGGCATCAAGGACGCGCTGCCCTCTACCTGGACGTACCTGTCGGCCCGTGCACCTATGCCGGTGGACCCGCACGGCTATCGCTGGTTTACCAAGACGCCCGGTGACGGAGATTACGACGGCGAAACCGCCGACCTGCAACGCAGTGCGAAGCTGATCGAAGAGTTTGTCGGCAAAGCCACCGCCAAATATCACACCCAGCCTGACCGAGTGTTCCTGGTGGGGTTTAGCCAGGGCGCAATCATGTCCTATGAGGTGGGCCTGCGCCGGCCGGAGCTGCTGCGTGGCATTGCGGCACTGAGCGGCAGCGTGTTGCCGGTGCTCAAGGCTGAGCTGAAGCCGGATGCGTCATTGGGCAAGCTGGCGATCTTTATCGGCCATGGCACCTTGGACCAGGCGCTGCCCTATGTGTCGGCGACACGGGCGAACGAGGTGTTGACGGGGTTGGGGTTGAAGCCGGAGTTTCATGGGTACCCCGGCATGCCGCATACCATCAGCGAGGCGGAAGTGCAGGACCTGAAAGCCTGGTTGGAAAAGAGCCTGAACTGACCGCCTCAGGGTTATTTGCCGCCGGTAATCTGCTTCACCAACGCCGCATGCCCCTTGGCATCATCCGCCCGCGAAATCGCCTGGATCACCAGCAGGTGATTACCCGAACCACCGAGGAACGTGGAGTTCAGCGTCTTGCCGCCGCCTTGGGTGGCGGTGCTATCCACTTGACGCAGGCCCAAACCCTTGAACGTCAGTTTCTTCTCGCTTTGTTTCTTGAAGTCCGGCAGCGCTGCGCTCTGGTCCTTGACGAACCCGGCCACGGCGCCATCGAGGAATTGTGCGTCGTTATCGCCGATGGTTACCCCATCGTTACGTACGGTTTCGGCGACGATCACCACACTTTTTGTGGTCTGGTTGGCGTACATCGTGCCTTGGGTATCGGCGGTACCATCTTCAGCCTTGCCAGCCGGCAGGGTGTCGGCGGCGTAGGCCTTGGGCAAGTTGAAGGTGAACTTACCATTCAAGGTGGAGATGGTTTGCGTGGTCGGCTTGGAAGCGGCGAATGCGCTGCCAGCGGCCAACGCGAGGGCCAGCAGGACGGCGGTCTTGGTGAAAGTGGCCATGAAACGCTCCAGGGGTGAACGAAATTGCGCCGTATTCTGTCAGAATTTTCGCAAAATCGTTCATCCATAGCCTCACACCTTGTCGGACTCTTCCTCAAGTCGGTCCATCTCAAACAGCCGCGCCAGTTCTGCCCGGGCTTCCTGGGCGGTTTGCATCACTTTGGCGGCGTCGTCGTACACCGCATGTTGCGCGGCCAGCAGTTGCAGGTCGTGGTTCTTGAAGCGGGTGATGCGCGCATCGGCCTGGGCCTGGCTCAAACCCAGGCCGACCAAGGTGCGGCGGCTCATTTCCAGGCTGGAGTAAAAGGTCTCGCGAATCGGTGACGCGTCCAGGTCCACCAGGCGGTGTACGTGCTGGCGGTTACGGGCGCGGGCGATGATTTTCATGTGTGGGTAGAGGTTACGCACCAGCTCGGCGGTCTTGATGTTGATCTCCGGGTCGTCCATGGCAATCACGAAGAATTCCGCTTGGTCGACCTTGGCCGCATGCAGGATCTCAGGGCGTTGCGGGTCACCGTAGAACACCGGCATGCCGCCGAAGCTGCGGGTCAGCTCGATGGTTTCCACCGAGGTGTCCAAGGCGATGAACGAAATGTTCTGCGCACGCAGGATCCGCGCGACGATCTGGCCCATACGGCCCATGCCAGCGATAACCACGCGGGGCGCGTCGCTTTCGATGGTGCGGTATTCCTCGGGGATTTCCACCGGCTTGGCTTTGGGCTTGAACAGCTTCGGGCACACCAGTAACAGCAGCGGTGTTACGGCCATGGAGAGGGTGATGGTCAGGACCAGGATGTCGTACAGATGTGGTTCGAACAGGCCTTGGTCGCGGCCGATCTTGAACACCACGAAGGCGAATTCACCACCCGCCGCCAGCACCACGCCCAGGCGCAGGGCGCTTTCGCGATTGAGGTCGCCCACCAGCCGGCCTACGGCGTAGAGCAAGGGCAGCTTCAAACCGATCAACAGCAGTGTCAGGCCGATCACCACCAGCGGCGAGCTGAGCAATAGGCTGAGGTTGGCGCCCATGCCCACGCTGATGAAGAACAGGCCCAGCAGCAGGCCCTTGAACGGTTCAATCTGGGATTCTAGTTCGTGGCGGTATTCCGAGTCCGCCAGTAGCAGGCCGGCGAGGAAGGCGCCAAGGGCCATGGACACGCCCACCAGCTCCATCAACCAGGCCGTGCCAATCACCACCAACAGTGCGGTGGCGGTGGATACTTCGCGCAGGCCGGTCTTGGCGACGATGCGGAACACCGGTCGCAACAGGTAACGGCCGCCGATGATCACCACGGCAATGCTGCCGAGAATCTGCAACACATGTTGCAGGCCCTGGGCTTCGGTGGTCGGGTGATCGCTGCCGGCCAGCAACGGCACCATGGCGATCAGCGGGATCGCGGCGATGTCCTGAAACAGCAATATCGCAAAGGCCAGGCGGCCATGGGGCTGGTTCAGCTCCTTGCGCTCGGCCAGGCTTTGCAGGCCGAACGCGGTGGACGATAGCGCCAGGCCCAGGCCGAGCACGATTGCGCTGTTCCACGACTGGCCAAACAGCCACAACGCCACCACGCCCATCACCAGTCCCGTCAGCAGCACCTGCGCCAGGCCGACGCCAAACACCGCCTTGCGCATCACCCACAACCGCTTGGGCGACAGTTCCAGTCCGATGATGAACAGCAGCAACACCACGCCCAATTCGGAAAATTGCGCGACGCTTTGCGGGTTGCCGACCAAACCGAGCACCGACGGCCCGATGATCACGCCAGCGAACAGATAGCCCAGCACCGCGCCCAGTTGCAGGCGCTTGGCCAGGGGCACGGTCAGCACGGCGGCGAGCAGGAACACCACGGCTGCTTGTAACAGGTTGCCTTCATGGGGCATTGCGAACTCCAGGATCTTTAAAGCCAATCAACAGGGGTGTATTAGAGCGCTTTTTACATTTCGAAAATTGTGTTTTTGAGCGGGGTGGGTTGAGACTCAGGTAAAACGCTTTTTGACAGGTTGAATTTTTTATTCCTTTGGTGGAATATTTTGGGAGGTCGAATTCTGGTTGGGAGGGCCGTAAACATGGCTAAGAAATTCGCTGAACTGCAAACGCGCATGACGCCGGAGTCCCGTGCCGAAGCCAAGTTGTTGTTTCAGCAGCACCTGCAGGAAATGCCACTGCATGAGTTGCGCAAAGCTCAGCAGCTAAGCCAGGCGAGCCTGGCCAAAGCACTGAACATCAAACAGGCGGCCGTCTCCAAGATGGAGCGGCGCACCGACATGTACATCAGCACATTGCGCGACTATATCCGTGCGATGGGGGGCGAGTTGGAGATTATTGCGACGTTTCCCGATGGCCAGGTCAAGATCGACAACTTTGCTTACTGAAAGCGCTTGTAGCTATCCAGAAGGTCATCCTTGTGAACCAACTTCTCGCCATGCGTGCCTTTGTTCGCGTCGTCGAAACCAGCTCATTCAGCCGTGCATCCGACCAGTTGGCACTGCCGCGCTCCACCGTGAGCAAGCTGATCACCGACCTTGAGAAACACCTGGGCATCAGGCTGATGCACCGCACCACGCGGGCTATGGCGCCCACGTCCGAGGGATTGGAGTATTACCAACATGCCCGGCGCCTGGTCGCAGAGTTGGACGAAGTGGACAGTGCCATTCGCGGGCAAGTCCTCAAACCCCGCGGGCATCTGCGGGTCGATGCCCCGGCGTCGTTTGCCAATTGCCTGCTGATTCCGGCGCTGGTGGATTTTCATCGCGAGTATCCCGATATCACCATCGCCTTGGGTATCAGTGATCGCGCGGTGAACATTGTGGGGGAGGGTGTGGATTGCGTGATCCGTGCCGGGAAGCTGGATGACATGGCGATAATCGGGCGCAAGGTGAGCGACCTGGAATATTTGACCTGCGCGGCCCCTGATTACCTGGAGCGCCGAGGTGTGCCGGTTTCCCCGGAGGATCTGGCGCTCAACCACCTCAAGGCCGGCTATTTTTTTGCCGGATCTGGTAAAGCGGAGCCACTGATTTTCGAACAGGGCGACAGTCGCATCGAAGTGGGCGATTGCGCCTATTCCACGAATGAAGGCAACGGCCTCAAGGAAATGCTGCTCGCCGGCCTGGGCGTCGGGCAGCATTTCAAAGCCATCGTTCAGTACTACGTGGACAACGGTCAATTGGTCAGTGTGCTAGCGCAGTGGTCGCGTCCAGCCACGCCGCTGCACATCCTCTATCCACCCAATCGCCACCAGAGCGCGCGGCTCAAGGTGTTTGTCGAGTGGGTGATTCGCAGGTTCGGTGTCAGGGAATGATCGCGGTCACGCGGATTTCCACGCGCATGGTCGGCAGCCCCAGAGCCTCGACGCCGACTTGCGTCCAGATCGGCGCATGGTGGGGCATGTACTGGCGGTAGTGCTTGACCATCGCCTCGTTGACCTCGGGCGGGAAACCACCGACGTGGTAGGAGTTGACGTGAATCACGTGCTCCCAACTGGCGCCGGCAGTCGCGAGGGTGCGTTCCAGGTTGTGGAACGCCTGGGCGATCTCGTCGGCCAGGTCGGCGGGGATCTGGAGCTCATCGTCCCAGCCCCCTTGGCCTGAGGTTTCCACGCGATTACCGACTTTTACCGCCTGCGAGTAATGCAGGTGCTCGCGCATGTAATCGCCGTAGCCGGGGGTGACAAAAAATTCAGGCGTGCTCATGGTATTTCCTTGGGTTCAGTACAGGACTGGACCCAGGCTAAAGCACTCAATACGCGAACAAAATCCCGAATTTATGCCATGACTATCTATCCATATGGACAATCGTCTGCGGTTCCACGGGGGCTAGATTGACTGGTCTGCGGTACAGCCCCACCGCCAACCCGACGATAATGATCCCGATCGAGATCAGATTCGGCGTAGAAATGCGCTCATCCAGAATCAGCATCGAGCTGGTGATGCCGAACACCGGAATCAGCAACGACAGCGGTGCCACGGTGGACACCGGGTACAGCTTGAGCAACGAGTTCCAGCCCCAGTAGGCAAAGTGCGTGGCCAGGTACACCTGGAACAGGATCGATAAAACCGCCGTCAGATCGAGGCTGGCCTGCAAGCCTTCGAACGCGGCGCTGCCGTGCATCAACCAGGCCGTGAGGAACAGCGGGATCGGCGGGATCAGGCTGGCCCACACCATGAACGAGAAGATCTCCTTGACCCCGGATTTCTTGATGATCACGTTGCCCACGCTCCAGGCCACCGCGCTGAGGACGATCAGCATGACGCCCAGCACCGCATGGTTGCCTTCCTGGGTCGAGATGATCCCCGCCAGGCCGATCAAGGCCAGCACGGCGCCGAGCATTTGCGCGCCACGGATTTTCTCCTTGAACAGCACAAAGCCCCAGCCCATGGTGAAGAACACGCTGAGCTGGATAATCAAAGAGGCGATACCGGGGCTCACGCCCACTTGGATGCCATAGTTGATCACGCCCCACATGCCCAGCCCGAAGATAAAGCCATAGGCCGCCACGTAGCTGAATTTGACGGCGGGGCGCTTGATAAAGAACACCAGGGGCAGGGCGGCAAGAGCGAAGCGGATACCCGTGAGTACAAACGGGTCGATGGCACGCAGGCCGAGCTTGGTGATGGGGAAGTTGACCCCCCATACCAGGGTGACGAGCACGGCAAGAGACAGATGTTTTTTCAGCATGGACCCTCCTTGGGTCAGGCGGCACACCGCAATCGCGAGGTGCCGCCGGGAAGTCAATTCAAGGCGAAGCGTTTTTGCATCAGGCACAGCCCGGCGATTTCCATCAGCAGGTTATCTGCCGAGGCGCGCTGTGCGGTGGACAAGCTTGGCAGGGTTGCCAGCAAGGCGCGTACTTTACGCGGATCGAAGAACGGCACGTTATGCAATGCCGGGCCGCTCAACACATCGTTGATCATTTCATACAGCTTCGATTGCGGGCTTTCGGATGCCGGCGGGGCGCGGAAGTACTGCTTCTTGCGATCCAGCACAGCCTGGGGCACATAAGGGCGCATGGCTTCGCGCAAGGCGTATTTCTCGGTGGCGCCGCGCACTTTCATGTTCACTGGCAGGCGGCACGCGGCCTCAATCACTTGGTGATCGAGCAGCGGCGGGCGGCCTTCCAGGCTGCCGGCCATTTCCATGCGGTCGCCCAGGGAGGTGAGCACCACGTTGGGCAGGCTGGACTTGGCGACCATATACAGCGAACGGTTGACCGGTTCCCAGCCATTGAGCGCCCGTGGGCTCAGGCGGTCGTAGAACTCACGATAGGCATCGGTGTTGCTGAAACGCTCACGGAAGTCATCGCTGTACAGCTGCGCCAGGGGGCCGAACAGCGCCGACTGGGTTTGCAGCCAGGACACGCCGTGGCCCAGTTCGTCCTGCACCCATTTCACATCATTTTTGCCGCCGGGCAGGTAGCGATCTTCGCTGGCATGCAGGCGCCGGGTCAGTTCGGCAATCGCCGTCGGGTCCTGGTTTTCGTGGTTGTAGAACACCATGTCGCGACGATAGTGCGGGTAGCCGCCGAAGACTTCGTCGGCACCTTCGCCAGTGAGTACGGCGCGCATGCCCTGGTTCTGCACGTATTTGCACAGCAGGTACTTGGCCACGCTATGGGCGTTGGCGAAGGGCATTTCGGCGTGCCACAGGGCATTTTCGAAGTTATCCGCCATGTCGGAAGAGTTCACTGACAGCACGTTGAGGTGGGCACGGTTATGTCGGGCGGCCACTTCAGCGAATTGGCGCTCGTCGTAGGCCTGCTCGCCTTCGAAGGACAGGTGGAACGCCTGCAATGGCTGACCCGTCAGCTCGGTGGCAATCCCCAGCATGGCCGAGGAGTCGAGGCCGCCACTGAGGCACACGCCGACCGGTACATCGGCATGCAGGCGCAGGCGTACGGACTCTTCGATGGTGTTGCGCAGGGACTCGATCATCTCGGCTTCACTGCGCTGCTCGGTGGCCTGGGCATCCGGGAAGTCCCAGTCCCAGTACTGTTCGGTTTGCAGGCCGCTTTCATCGGCGATGATCCAGCAACCCGGTTTCACGCTGCGAATGTTGTTGAAGACGGTACGGTCGCGCAGGATAAAACCGCGATTGGCGTAGGCTTCGTGGTCCCAGTGTGCGGGCACACCAGCGGCGAGCAAGGCTTTGATCTCGGAGGCGAAGTACCAGGCGCCCTCATGCTCGGTGTAGTACAGCGGCTTGACGCCCACCCGGTCACGCACGGCAAACAGCTTTTTGCGCAGGCGATCGAAGATCAGGATGGTGAACTCGCCGCGCAGTTGCTTGAGGCCACGTACGCCATGGCGACGGTACAGGTGCATGGCGATTTCGCTGTCGGACGAGGTCTTGAAGCGGCAACCGTAGCTTTCCAGTTCGGCGCGGATGCGTTGATAGTCATAGAACTCGCCGTTGACCATCATCACCAGGTCGCCTTCGTCGGCGACGATAGGCTGGGTGCCGTTACCCAGGCCGACCAGGCCCAGGCGCACATAACCAAAGGCGGCCTGGCCGTTGGGGTCGAACCATTGGCTGGAACTGTCCGGGCCGCGATGGTGGATGGCACGCAGGGCGGCATCGAACATGTTCGGGTTGAACGCACGAGGTTGTTTGGCAAAGACGCCAATGTATCCACACATGACAATTACTCTATTGAATTTGTATTGGTCAGCAGCACGCTGTTTTTAAACGGTGGTGGCCGGTTCGCTCATCACTGCCTGCTCGGGCAGCACCGCTTCGGGGTGTATGCCAATGGAGCTGAGGATCTCGGGCATGGCCGAGTAGTCCGCTTCGCCGGTCTCGGTAAATTGAGTCGGTAGCAGCAGCGATTGATCGCCGAACACTTCGAGCAGTTGCGGCAGGATGATTCGCCACGCCGAAATCTCGCGCATCGGGAAGATCCGGATCGAGTTGGCGATGCCGCGAGTGAACAGGGCGGTTTGCTGCGCGGTGAAGTCACCTACCACCTGTTGTACGAACAGCGGGAAGATGTGCTTGTGCACCAGTTCGTCTTTTTTGTGCAGGGCCACCACGTGGCGGAACACCGGCTGGATGTCTGGCGCGTCGCTGAGGTCGGCCAGGTAGTCGCTGATAAACGTTTCCGAGACCAGCGAAAAGGCCAGGCGGTAGACCTTGAAATCCGCCTCGGACAGGGTGGCCTGGGCCTGGCTCAAGTGGCGGGTCAGTTCCAGTTCCGGCCATTTGATGCGCATGCCGCGCTGAGTGATCGCCAGTTCACACATGTTGATCGAAAACAGCGTGTGATAAGCCTCATCTGCCAGGGTTTCGGAAATCGTCGCGGCGCTGGCGGAGCTCAGGCGTGAGCCGAGCTGCAGCAGGTCGATGCAGGACGGGCAGATGATTTCGGTTTCGATGGCGATCGTTTTCTGGTTGTAGATCACCCAGCCGGCCGACAGGATCAGCAGCTTCAGGGCATGCGGGTAGTTCTGGTAATGCGGATCATGGGCGAAAGGTAACAGGGCCTCGAGAAAGTCCGGCGCCTGCAGGTCTAGCTGGATATCCGGGCGTTGGGAATCGAGCTTGATCTGTGCGCGTTTGTGCCAGCTGCGTTCGATTTTGATCAATCGTTCATCGGTCGCGTCATTGCTGCGATAAAGATCGTCTTGAGTGCTGTGCTGAAACATGGTTTCACCGGGTTGAGAGTGAGTTGTGAAGGCCATCCATGGTTTGCCGAGGTGCGCTCGGCAACGTTCACGACCGGGAATTACACCGCTGGCGCGGTCTGGATCTTGTCCTTCTTGCGATCGAGGAAGTCCGCCAGGCGATCCTGTGTACGGATGTCGGACGACACCACGGCGGCAATCAAGGCTTCCGTCATCAGGCCGTCCTGCTGGCTTTGATCGACAATGCGCGGCAGCACGTGGGTCACTGCGTAGTTGGTCATGGGCAGGTTGCCGGCGATTTTGTGCGCCAACTCGGTGGCCTTGAGCACCGCCTGGCCGACCGGCACCAGGTACTGGGCCACGCCACGTTCATAGCTTTCCTTGGCGTAGAGCGTGCGGCCGGTGAGCATCATGTCGGTCATCAGGGCGATGCCGGCGATGCGTGGGAAGCGCACCGAGGCGCCGACACCCACATACAGGCCGCGCATGGCTTCGGGCAGCGAGAAGAAGGCGCTGTCATCTACCACACGCAGGCTGCAGGCGGTGGCAATTTCCAGGCCGCCGCCGATGGCGGCACCGGTAATGGCGGCCACCACGGGCACCTTGCCGAACTGGATCAGTTCGAAGGTCTTGTGCCATTCGCGGAAGGCCTGGACGTTATCGATCACCGATTGGTCGCGGATTTCCGACAGATCCAGCCCCGTGCAGAAATGCTGGCTGGTGCTGTAGAGCACCGCAGCACCAATGCCTTCAGGCATGTTGGTAAAGGTATCGCGCAGTTCGTGCATGACTTCCAGAGACATGGCGTTTCGCTTCTGCGGGCGGTTGAGACCCACCATCAGAACGGCGCCGTCTACTCGTACGTCCAAGTAGTTTTTGACACTCATTTTCCGAATATCCCTTCGATATGAACCCAACTTGGGGAGCGACGATTCTAGGTGGCAGAGTAGTGGCCCGCTTGCTATGTCAGGTCATACTTTGACAAAATCGGGCCATGCCACCGACCTTCACCTATTCCCCTTACGAACCCGATAGCCCCGAAGCGGTGGTGACGCTGCGCGAGTACCCGTCCGGTACGGTGTTTCCACGGCATACCCATCGTCGTGGGCAGTTCGCGTATGCATCCACGGGCGCGTTGAAAATGTTCACTGACCTGGGTAATTGGGTCGTGCCGCCGCAGCGTGCCATCTGGGTGCCGGGCGGGATTTCCCATGAGATGCACATGCGCGGCGATGTGGTGATGCTTAATACCTACCTGGACGACGATGCGGCCCGGCGCGCAGGGTTGCAGGACTATTGCCAGGTATTTGGCGTCTCGCCACTGTTGCGCCATCTGCTGGAAGCGGCGCTGGCGATTGGGCCATCGGCCTCGCCCAGCGTGCGCGACCGTTGTGTGCTGACCCTGTTGATCGATGAAATCGGCGCCATGCCCGAGTTGCCCCTCAGTGCGCCGTTGCCCTCCGAAGCGCGCTTGGCCCGTTCTTGTCAGCGTTTCCTTGAGGCGCCGACGCAGAAGATCTCCATCTGCGAGATGGCCGATTGGTCGAGCATGAGCCGGCGCACCTTTACCCGTAACTTTCGTGAATGCACCGGCATGACCTTTGTGTCCTGGCGCCAGCAGGTGTGCCTGTTGGAGGCGACGGCGCGGCTCAGTCATGGCTCGTCCATCACCGATGTGGCGTTTGAGTTGGGGTTCAGCAGTTCCAGCGCTTTCACTTCAGTGTTCCGCCGCAACCTGGGCGATTCACCGGCGCGCTACCTGGCCAAGTCCAAGGCGGCCTCTCTGTTTTGAAAGGATGATGAGGCCAATGCGGTGCCTTTT
The DNA here is from genome assembly GCF_013386605.1 of Pseudomonas sp. IPO3749. NCBI lineage: Bacteria > Pseudomonadati > Pseudomonadota > Gammaproteobacteria > Pseudomonadales > Pseudomonadaceae > Pseudomonas > Pseudomonas sp. IPO3749. The sequence continues at coordinate 22,612 of NZ_JACARN010000060.1, forward strand.
CCCCCAGCGGTACCACGTTGAACCCCGCCCTTTGTTACTATCGCCGTCCCTCGTTACCAGGAGTCATTGCCCCATGCAGCACCAGTGGGATGAAATGCACCGCACCCGCAAGCCCACGTTCTTGATGTGTGGTGAGCCCGAGGGTGATGTGCTTAATCTCTATGTCCACGGTTATTCGGCGTTCTTCAACCGGCAACAGCTGGGCAGCTTCAAGGCGCAGTTGGCGGGCATCGAAGGCTCGACCAACCTGATGCTGTTCTGGCCGGCGGGGCATTTCCTGGAAAACCTGTTCGCGCCGTTCAAGGACGTGATCGGCGCAATGCTCGGCGGCGGCAGCCTGGGTGCAGCCACTGTGGGCGTGGGCAAGGCGATTGCCTACTTTCTCGACCACTATAAAAGCGTCGAGGCGCGGGTAGATGAAGTTGCCAGGAGCCTGCTGCCGGAGCTGGCCGCCTACCTGCAAGGTGAATCCCTTGAAGTGCGGCGCATCAACCTGATCGGCCATTCCCTGGGTGCGCGCATCCTGGTCAAGAGTTTGCTGGCCAGCCCTGATACCGCCCGCGAGCTGCCGTTGGACAACCTGCTGTTGATGGGTGGGGCGATCTGCACGTCCAGCCCGTGGGATGATGTGTCCGCGCCGCTAAAAGGGCGCGTGATCAATTGCCACTCCAGCAAGGACTGGGCCTTGGCCCTGAAACCGGATACCGAGCGTTGCATCGGCCGCTATGCGATTCCGGTAACGCCGGCGCTCAAGGCCAAGGTCACCAATGTGCACCTGGCGACCTTCGATCACGCCGCCTACTGGCCGCAGTTGCAAACGGTGGTGCAGTACACCGACCTGCTGCACGAGCGGCGCGGCATGATCCGCTCCGACCAGCGCAGCGCCGACGTGCGTTTTGCCGAAGAGGACGCGGACCTGTTCCCGGCGTTGGTCCAGGCGCGGCCTGAGGAGTTGAAGTTCCTCGCCGAGTTGATGGCGCAAAAACGTAGTGCATCCATAGACGCCAGCGTGCGCGAGCCGCTCAAGCTGGCCCTTGAGTTGCAGCGCATGGGCGGCGATACCTTTATGAACCTCGCCCGAGGCCATGGCGTGAGTTACCGCCAGATCGCCGAAGATGTGGTGCAGCGGCTGGGTATCAAGTTCGATGAGCCGCTCGATACCGTCGAATTGGCTGACCTTGAAACCCAGGTCGCCGAAAAACTCATCGAACAGTACAAAGACAAACTCAGCCACGCGGACCGGCTGGTGTTCGACGCGGAACTCAAGGCTGCCGCGCAAAAGGAGCAGGGGCTGTTCAGGCGTTTTGACATGCGCCGGTCGGCCACCACTGCGTTGAGCGGTACAGCGCTGGCCGGGTTGACCGGCTTTATCCTGCGACGCGGTGCGGCCACGGCGATTCCGGTGGTGGGGCAGGCGGTAGCAGCGGCGATGCTGGTGGTGAGCGGCGTGCGCGCGTTTTCCGGCCCTGCGTATTCGATCACCACCCTGGCGGTGCTGGTGATCGGCGTGATTCGCCAGCGCATGGAGCGTGAAGCACTGAACCAGGAGATGGACTTGGTGGTGCAAGTGGTCGAGGCGTTCGACCTGCCACGGGACACGGTGATGCGCACGGTTGCGTCCGACTGATAAGCTGCGCCTCTGTCTTGTGTGTTTGCCTGGGATACCGCGTGAAATTCAGCCTGCCAAAAATCGCCACCGCCCCGTTCTGCCCGCCGGAAGTGGCGGGTTCTGTCGCCGTTGATCCCAAGGCTTCGTTCTTCAAGCGCATCCTCATGTTTGCCGGGCCTGGGCTGCTGATCTCTATCGGCTACATGGACCCCGGTAACTGGGCCACGGCCATCGAGGCCGGCTCGCGCTACGGTTACAACCTGTTGTTTGTGGTGCTGCTGGCCAGCTTGGCAGGGATGGCGGTGCAGTGCCTGTGTTCAAGGTTGGGCATCGCCACCGGCAAGGACCTGGCGCAACTCTGCCGTGAGCGCTATAGCCAGCGGTCTGCACGCACCCAGTGGGTGCTGGCGGAAATCTCGATCATCGCCACCGACCTTGCCGAGGTGCTGGGCTGCGCCCTGGCATTCCACCTGCTGCTGGGGGTGTCGCTGACCACCGGCATTGTCATCACCGCCTTCGACACACTGCTGATCCTGGCCCTGCAGAACCGTGGTTTCCGCCGTTTGGAAGCGATCATGCTGGCGCTGGTGGCGACCATCGGCGTGTGTTTCTTTATCGAACTGGTACTGATCAAACCCTACTGGCCGGACGTGTTCAGTGGTTTTACGCCGTCACTGTCGGCCATCAGCGATGCCGCGCCGTTGTACCTGGCCATCGGCATCCTCGGTGCCACGGTAATGCCTCATAACCTCTACCTGCACAGTTCCATCGTGCAAACCCGCCTGATCGGCAAGGACCTGGCCAGCAAACAGGACGCGGTCAAGTTGGCGCGCATCGACACCATCGGCTCCCTGGCCCTGGCGCTGTTGGTCAACGCCGCGATCCTGGTGCTCGCCGCCGCAGCGTTCCACAAGACCGGCCACACTGAGGTGGTCGAGATCCAGGATGCCTACCACCTGCTTGACCCGCTGGTCGGCGGTGCCTTCGCCAGCATCCTGTTCGGCATTGCCTTGCTCGCCTCCGGGCAAAGCTCCACCTTTACCGGCACCATCGCCGGGCAGGTGATCATGGAGGGCTACCTCAACCTGCGTATTCCCTGCTGGCAGCGGCGTTTGATCACACGTGGCCTGGCGCTGATCCCTGCGTTTTTGGGAGTATGGCTGATGGGCGACGATGCTATCGGCAAATTGCTGATCCTCAGCCAGGTGGTGCTCAGCCTGCAGTTGCCGTTCGCGCTGTATCCGCTGATCCGCATGACGGGTGACAAGCAACTGATGGGGCCATTCGTGAATCGGCTGCCGACACGCTTGCTGGCGTGGTTTCTATTTACGGTGATCAGTGGGGCGAATGCGTGGTTGATTGGGCAGTGGGTGTTTGGGTAGGCGCACCGAAGCAATTGGGACGACTCACACCAGGATTGCCAGGGACGTGTATTGGGCAACCTGCGGATCGGCGGTCAATAGCTTCATGGGCTCGCTGATGGCGGTCGCAATGATGAGCCGATCAAACGGATCCTTGTGATGGTGCTCAAGGTCCTTGACCGCGATCGCATGTTCTGGGGTGATGGGCAGTTCGACGAATCCGCTTTCCAGGCAGTACTCACGGATTTCATCCAGATCGACGGTGAGTTTCCCCAGGCCGACCTTGATCGAGATCTCCCAGAATGTTGCAGCGCTGATGTAAATCTCTGCTGCGTTCTCAATCAGCTTCCTGGCTTTGCTGGATAGCTTAGGATCCTCACTCAGCGTCCAAAGCAGAATATGGGTATCCAGCAACATTCTCATAAGCGGTTGCCTTCGAAGGCATCCAGTAGGTCGTCAGGCAAGGGTGCATCGAAGTCTTCAGGAATGACGAGCTTGCCCTTCATTGCACCGATTCTCCGACCCTTGGATTTGCCGACGGGCACAAGCTGAGCCATCGCACGTCCATGCTTGGCAATGGTAATGATCTTGCCGGCGGCAGCTTCATCAACCAGTTTCGACAGATTATTTTTCGCTTCGCCCAGAGGTACGGTCGTCATGTGGTTATCTCCGTATTTTGGCCAAATATAGCCAAAACTACGTGCACTATCAAAGACGGCCAGACCGCTGGCTGAAGCAGCTCGCGCAGCGCGCGATATTTTGGGGTAAGTGAATTCCATGGCAGCTCTCTCAAAAAGATATTGTCAGAGTCTGCCGCAGCCTGCAGAGACCAGAAATACTGGCCCGGAAAATCAGAACGGACCTACCTATTTCTGTAAGGAAATTTCCTTCATAGCGACGTTCTTCTCGACTTGGAAAGGTCACCGATCCCAATACGGCACCGCTCCAAAGCACTCCACAAAATAATCAATCACCGTGCGCACCTTCAGCGACAGGCGCCGGCTCCCCGGCCACAGCGCCGCAATTTGCTGGGGCTCCAATGTCGTCGCTACTTCGTACTCTGTCAGCACCGCCTGCAAAGTGCCCGCCCGCAGACTGTCGCCGATCAACCAGGAGGGAAACACCACCAGCCCCAGCCCTTGTTCGGCGGCGTAGGTGAGCGTGTCGGCGTGGTTGCCGGTGATCGGGCCCTTGACGCTATAAGGAGTCCAGTCGCCCTGGCCCTTGCGGAAGAACCAGCGTTGCTGGCCGGTAATGCCTTTGTAGGCCAGGCACTGGTGGTTGATCAGTTCGTCAGGATGCTGCGGTGTGCCGTGTCGGGCCAGGTAGGCCGGGCTCGCGGCGATGCGAAAGCGTTGGGGCGCGAAGATGCGCGCCTGCATGCTGGAATCGTTGAGCACGCCGATCCTAAAAAGCAGGTCGGTGCCGTCCTGCAACGGGTCGACATAGGTGTCGGTTTGCTGAATATCCAGTTGCAGCTTCGGATAACGCCGGCACAACTCGCCCAGCCAGGGGGAGAGATGGCGCTGGCCGAACACCATCGGCGCATTGATGCGCACTAGGCCGCTAGGCTCGCTTTCCTGTTCCTGCAGCGCCTGGCCGGCGGCTTCCAGTTGTTCCAGCATCAACCGCGCATGTCGCCCGAGCAAGCGCCCGGCCTCGGTGGGGCTGACGGCGCGGGTGTGACGGTAGAGCAATTGCTGGCCTAGGGCCTGTTCCATCAGCTGGATCTGCCGGGAGATGGAAGAGGGGGCCAGGCCCTCACGGCGTGCCACTTCGGAGAAACTGCCCAAGTCCAGCACGGCGACGAACAGGCGCAGCGCCTTGAAGCTCAGTTCATTCAAGCCTTGCATCGTGCCTCCAGGCTGTGCGTTTTGCGCAAAAGTGTTGTTGGTATGCTCCCATTTATCGCACAGAACGGCCACCGGATAATGCGCGCCATCCAATCCTTTGTTGATGTGCAGGTGATGTATGCAAGCAAGTTCCATCGAGGGCGTGGCGCCAGCCAAACCGAAAAAAAACGGCCTGCGGCTACTGCTTTTGCCGCTGGTGATCCTGGCTGGCATGGGCCTGTCAGTTGAAGCCGGCCTGCTCGGGCCATTGGGTGTGCAGGTCGGGCATTTGTGGGCCACCTTGAGCATCTTTGGCGTGGGCTCGGCGATCCTGTTTCTACTGCTGTTGTTCAGTGGTCCGCGAAAAGGCCCGGCGTTGTCCGAGCTCCCGCGCTGGCAGTTGATCGGCGGTTTTCTGGGGCCGATCTACGTGGTGGTACTGACCCTGGCCACGCCGCATATCGGCATCGCGATGACCATGATCGCGATTCTTTCGGGGCAAGTCGGCAAGAGCGTGCTGATCGACCATTTCGGCTGGTTCGGCGCGGCGCGCAAGCGGGTCAATGGCGAACGCTGGATTGCCTTGGCGTTGATTGTGGTGGCACTTGTTCTGATTGCGCGGGGTTAAAGCGATGAACCTGATTTTGTTGCTGGTAGTGGTAGTGGCCGCAGGTGCGGTGTTGAGCGTGCAAGCCGCCATCAATGGTCGCTTGGGCCAGGCGGTGGGCGTGCTGCGCGGCAGCCTGGTGACCTTTGGCGTGGGGGCGATTGTCACCGCATTGTTGATCTTGTTCTTTGAGCCGGCCCAGGCGGTGAGCCTGCTGGACGTGCCGAAGTGGCAACTGACCGGTGCCTTGTTCGGTGTGGTGTACATGATGGTGATGGTCGGCGCGGTGCCTGTCGTCGGTACGGCGGTGGCGACGGTGGCGGTGATCGTCGGGCAATTGGGCATGGGTATGTTGATCGACAACTTTGGTTGGCTGGGCAATCCGGCGATTGAGTTGTCGGGTGCGCGGATCGTGGCGATGGTCTGCCTGGCCCTGGCGCTGCTGTTCATGTACCGCAGCAATACCCGCGCCGATTGACGGTTTGAACCATCGCCGGCGGGTCGCAGTCCCTCATTAAGGTGCCGGCGCCCGCCGCACCGGGACGACCATGAAAAAGGAGTCTGACCATGCCAGATAAAACCTGTGCCTGCCCACACTGCAAGTGTGTGCTGGGAGCTGACGCGGTAATGAAGGACGGCAAGGGTTATTGCTGTCAGGGCTGTGCGGAGCATCATGCCCATGGTGAGCCGTGTGCGGCGGCGACTGGGTGCGAATGCGCCAAGTCCGCCAAAGGCTGACGTGCTTGGGGGAGCCGGCCAGCCGGCTCCTATTGACGTTCGAGTTCGAGCCGCAGGCTATGGTCGGCCAGGTGTCGACGATGCTTGACCACACCACGGGTGCGCCGTCCCTCCAGCGCAAACACCACCGTTTGCGCATCACGTAGATCGTCCGGCAGCGGTTGAAACACTTTCAGTACCGTCCCATCGGCTTGGTGTTGCAAGCTCACTTGGCATTCGACATGCCGGGTAATCGGCCCGAACAGGGTGTCCTGGGTGTAATCGATCCGTGCCTTGCCGTTGACCGACAGTATTGCATCCATGGTCTCTCTCCTTGATCAAGCCTGTAACGCACGCTTCCGAGCTGCGCCGGTATAAGCCAATGATCTCCGTGGTCCGTAAAAATTCACTCGGATTGTCGAACGGTGGTCATTACCATGGCGGCTAACCCTTGATTGATGTGTACATCATGGCCCTGGCTGCGCCTCCCGACCTCAGTGATCACGCCGTCCCCGTGCAGCCCTTGGCGCGTACATATCCGCGTGGGCTGTACGTAGAACCGCATAGCCATGACTGGGGCCAATTGCTCTACGCCATGAGTGGCGTGATGTGGGTCGAGACGCCGCGCGAAGCCCTGGTGGTGCCGCCGCAGCGTGCCGTCTGGCTGCCGCCCGGGGTGGAACACGGAATTCGCGTGGTGTCGGATTTGCAGATGCGCAATATCTACTTGCGTCCGGCACTGGCGGCCACATTGGACAGCCAGGTGCAGGTGATCGAGGTCGGTGGGTTGCTGCGTGAACTGATCGTCACACTGGTGGACCAGGGCGATAACGGCGATGCGGCGTATTACGACGCCGTGGTCAGCCTGGCTTTGCTGGAGTTGCAGCGGGCGCGCCGCTCGCAGATCCGCATCGCCATGCCGGTGGACGCCGACCGACGGCTGATCAGCGCGTGCCAGGCGGTCATGGCTGCGCCGTCTCTGGAGGTCCCGTTCGAACAGCATGCCGAAGCTGCCGGCGCCAGTGTGCGTACCTTGTCGCGGCTGTTCCAGAATAACCTGGGCATGGGCTTTGCCGAATGGCGGCGCCAGGTGCAATTGGCCACGGCGGTGGCGGAGCTGATCCAAGGCCAGCCGGTCAGTGCCATCGCACGTTCCCTCGGCTATTCCCCCAGCAGTTTCAGCGACATGTTCCGCCGCGAACTTGGCGTGGCGCCTTCGCAGTACGTCGGCTGACGGGTTTGGCCGAAATCCTGAAGCACTTGGCCGATGCTTCAGGATTCAGCGCTCTAGACTGAGCGCATCCACCCACACGGCGCTGCCCCCATGAACTACCTGATTTCCCTCGCCATCGGCCTGTTTGTCGGCGTGATCTACGGCGCCTTGGATTTCCGTTCGCCCGCACCGCCGGCCATCGCCCTGGTGGGCCTGATGGGCATGCTGCTGGGTGAAAAGCTCTGGCCCATGGGCCGACAGCTGGTGGGCGCCTGGTTCTCCTGATCTCTCTCTTAACTTCGATGGGTATTGGCCATGAAAGCACTGCAATTTTCCGCCACCGGCGACCTCGCCGCCCTGCGCTTCGTTGACGTCGCCACCCCGGTGCCGGCCGCCGGTGAAGTGCTGGTTCAGGTCAAGGCTGCGGGACTCAACCCCAGCGACGTCAAAAACGTGCTCGGCCGCTTTCCCTACACCACCTTGCCGCGCATTCCCGGTCGCGATTTTGCCGGTGTGGTGGTGGAAGGGCCGCAGGCACTGCTGGGCCAGGAAGTCTGGGGCACCGGCCGCGACCTGGGCTTTTTCGCCGATGGCTCCCACGCCCAGTACCTCACCGTGTCGGCCAAGGGCGTGGCGCATAAGCCCAGCCATTTGAGTTTTGCCCAGGCCGCCAGCCTCGGTGTGCCCTATACCACCGCTTGGGATGCCCTGGAACGCAGTGGCGTGACCCAAGGCACGCGCCTGTTGGTGATTGGTGCCAATGGCGCGGTGGGCAGCGCGACCCTGGCCCTGGCAAAAATCCGTGGCGCCCAGGTGCTGGCCGCTGTACGTCGACCAGAGCAGGTCGAGGTATTGCAGGAACAAGGTTTTGAGGCGATTGCCTTGGGCAAACCGGAAGAGCTCGGTGCGCAGGTTAATGCGGTGTTCAAGGGCGGTGCTGATGTGATCTTCGACACCACCGGCTTCTGGCTGCCGGCGGCCGTTGCAGGTCTGGCACCGTTCGGCCGCATCGCGATCATCGCCGCGCCGGTGGACGGCCATGTACAACTGCCGGCCCTGGCGCTGTATCGCAAAGGTGGCTCGGTGGTGGGGATCAATTCGTTGCTCTACAACTGCGAGCAGTGCGCGGTGATGCTGGAGCAGTTCGGACGATTCTTTGATGAGGGCCTGTTGCCGTTGCCCACCGGCCTGCGTGAAGTGGCGCTGGCCGATGGGGTGCAGTGTTATGAGGAGGTGAATCAAGGCAGCGCAGACAAAATCATCTTCCTGCCTTGATCCCGGCGGTCAGGCCTCGGGAACGCCTTTTTCCCACGCCGACCAGTTCTTGAGGATCGCCTGTACCAGCGGGTTGCCCGTGCGGTACAGGTTCTCCAGCGCCGGTACAAAACCGCCCTGATCCGCGTACTTCAGCAGGTTGTCCACTTCGCTGTAGCCAGGGTACGGGCGGTCGAAGTCCGAGCCTGCACGAACCACCGCCAGGCGCTGGATATCCACCAGGCCTTCGCGGCTGGCGCGCAGCAGGGCTTCGTAGGTGGAGTTGTCTTCCTGTTGGGTCGTGCAGTATTCGCCTTTGTTGTCGGTCAACAGCTTGGTCCAGACCTCGGCGCGTTCGCTCAGGCGCGTGCCGGAAAACCAGGTGTTGCCCGCCAGGGTGTCGCAGCGGGTGACTTGCGGCGGCTGGTTGGCCGGGGCGGCGGGGTAGTGTTTGCGCCAGGCGGCGGATTCCTTGCTTTCCGTCAGCTCCACTTTCTGCGACAAGGCAAACGCCTTGGCCTGTAACTTGGGGTTCAGCTCAAACACTTCGGTCTTGTAGTCCAACGGTGGTTTCTCGTTGGGGCCTTTGGTGTTGATACCGATGTAGCCCGTCGGCCAATCCTTGGGCGCGTCCCGCGAATCCAACTCCCACTGGGTGCCGAATTCCACCAGGTAATGCGCCCAGGCGGCGGTGCCAATGGTGCCGTGCTTGGGGCTGATGCCGGCGATCCCGGCGATCAGGAAATAGCTCTGGCGCAGGTCGAATTTGGGCGACAATGCCAAGGCCAGCGTGGACGCGGCGGCGTTGGTCTGGCCCATGCCGGTGACCAGCAGGCACACGTCCTGGGTGTTGCAGCGGATCACCGGGTATTCGGCCGACAGCCCTGGTACGCGGACTTCCTGCTTGAGTTCCAGGCGATCGATCCAGGTTTGCGCCTCAGGGGCGAACATGGTGATCAGCATCACCTTGGGTTTGATCGGTGTGGTATTAGCCAGCACCACGTGGGGCAGCAGCGCCAGGCCGACCGCCATTGAGAAACGTGTAAACGCGTTCATCTAAAGCTCCTCTATCAGAATTGGTAGCCCACGCCGGCGTAGTAACCCCAGCCATCGGAACGGGCGCGGAAGTTGCCTTCGCCAAAATTCAATTCACTGCCGTCTTCCCAGTTGCCGCCGTTATGGAAGTAACGGCCGACCAGGGTGAAACGCAGGTGGGTGAACGAGTACAGCAGCACATTGGTCGCGACCAGGGAGTTGGCGGTGCGCGCCGGGTTGTCCTTGTGCAGGTCGGAGCCGAAATCGTAGTTGGTGAAGCCAATGTAGGTCAGCGAGGCGCCGTTATCGAACTTGCCGATGGGCACGATGTACTTCATCTGCGCGCGGTAGCCGTCCCATGAGTATTCATTGCTGGCGCCGTAGTTTTCCCACTGGTAGCGCCCGTAGAAGTTGGCCGACAGGTTCACCCGCGAATGGGTGTCGATGTCGGTGCCGAGGCCGCTGTACAAGGTGTTGGCGCGGTTTTCCTTGCGGCTGCCATGGTCGTAGATCCAGTCGAACGCCACGTACCATTCCTTGAACGGCCCGATGGCCAGGCTGCGGCCCGCCAGGTAGTCGATGGAGATACGCGGCTCATGCTCCATAAATACCGGCGAGCCATGGTCCCACACGCCTTTGTCATTACTGTTACCGATGGTGAGGATCTTCGGCACGTCGATGTAGCCGTACAGCTCAAAAGGCCCCTTGCGGCCGAAGTACTCGTATTCCAGGTAGACATCATCCTGTGGCTTGGGGCCGAAGCTGATGTCTTTGCTGCCGATCAATGTCAGGTCCTGGTTGAACCAGTCCGACAGGTACACGCCTTTTTTCGCCGGGCTGGCTTCCGGGCTGAGGGTTTCGCCCTGTGCTGAGTCATCCACGGGTTTTTCCTGCGCCAAAATGGGGGCGCTGAGTACTCCCGTAACGGCGGCCAGTAGCAAGGAAACACCAAAGGAGGCAGGACGCCTTGAGGTGGGGTGCATTGAAAATCCCTATTCGTACGCGGTTTGAACCCGATTCTTCGGGTAAGGGTGAACTTGGCTGGCAAGTTCGTACCGCAAACGTTTGCACAGGCTGTACCAAGTTTGCTCAATCGGTTGATCAAATTGAAAAAAACGGGATTTAGTCGACCTTTTGGTCAGAATTGACTGGGTGTCATTTTTTCAATGTGCTGGAACAGGTGCATCGCGGTTTCACGTCGATAGTCGCTTGGCGTCTGGTGCATTTCGATACGGAAGTGTCGATTGAAATTCGACAGATTGGCGTAGCCCACTTCAAAGCAGATGTCCGCCACCGACATATCGCTTTGCAATAGCAGTCGGCAGGCGCGTTGCACACGGAACTTGCGCATCAGGTCGATAAAGCCGTGGCCGGTGTTGCGCTTGAAGAAGCGTGAGAAGCCCGGCTCGCTCATCTCCAGTTGTTGCGCAATCACCGACAGACGCACATCGCCGGTCAGCTCGCGCATCAGATAGTCGAACGCCTTGTTGATGCGTTCGGCGCTGCGTGCATCCAACGTCGGCGCATAGCATGGGCTGGCGAGGGCCTTGACCTGTTGCGTCGGGGCGTTCTTCAGGGTGTCGAGCAATTGCAGGAACAGGATCAGGCGTTGCAGGCCGTGGGCGCTGCCGATGGCTTCCATCAAGCATGCAGCCTGCAACGCGGTGTCGCCGGTGAATTCCAGCCCGCGCCGGGCATGCTCGAACAGCGGTTGCAAGTCACCGAGTTCCGGCAGAGTCTTGCGCAGGGCGAGGAGGGCGGCGCCGTCGAATTGCAACACCACGTCGCGACCGCTCAGGTATTCGCCGGGGGCGAGTTCACCGATCCAGTCGTGGGGCAGGTCGGGGCCGATCAGGGCCACATGGCCGGCACTGAACGCACCGATGTAGTCGCCCGCCACCAGTTTGCCGCTGCCTTGGCGGATCAGGTGGATTTCAAATTCGGGATGGTGGTTCCAGCGCGCCAGGTCGTAGGGGTAGTCATGTTCGAACCAGCGGAAGCAATGGTCAGGCTCGGGCAGGATCACTTCGAGTTCGGCGGGGCGGTGCTCGAACAGCTTGGCGCGGCTGATGGGCATGGTGGGATTCTTATGATGCTTGGAATTGCTCCAAAATACGCGCCTCAGTCATGGGCGCGCTACTCCTGGTTTCGCCAGGTACTGATACTTTTTTAACTTTCACGCCCCGGTTAAAAAAGTACCAGTCGCCCATCCTCCAGGCGTTTGTGGGGGCTTGGCCAAGCTGCTGTAATCGGCCCTCAACAACAAAAACAACAGGTGGAAACCGCTATGTCCAAGCTCCCGCAAGCGTTGTTCCTGCTTTCCGGCCTGGCGCTGGCCATGCCCAGCCACGCCGCCGACACCGTGACCATCGCCACGGTCAACAACAGCGACATGATCCGCATGCAGCGCCTGTCCAAGGTGTTCGAAGCGCAGCATCCGGACATCAAGCTCAACTGGGTGGTGCTGGAAGAAAACGTGCTGCGCCAGCGCCTCACCACCGACATCGCTACTCAGGGCGGGCAGTTCGACGTGCTGACCATCGGCACGTACGAAACCCCACTCTGGGGCGCCAAGCACTGGCTGGAACCCTTGACCCAGCTTCCGGCCGATTATGACGCCGACGATATCTTCCCTTCGGTGCGCCAGGGCCTGTCGGTCAACAACACCCTGTACGCCTTGCCGTTTTACGGCGAAAGCACCGTCACCTACTACCGTACGGACCTGTTCAAACAGGCCGGGTTGAGCATGCCCGCGCATCCTACCTGGACCCAACTCGGCGAGTTCGCCGCCAAGCTCACCGTCAAGAACAAGGACCAATACGGCCTGTGCCTGCGCGGCAAGGCCGGCTGGGGCGAGAACATCGCCTTGCTGAGCACCATGGCCAATGCCTTTGGCGCGCGGTGGTTCGACGAGCAGTGGAAACCCGAGCTGACCAGTCCCGAGTGGACGGCGGCCGCCAACTTCTACGTCAACACCCTCAAGCAATACGGCCCGCCGGGCGTGTCCAGCAATGGTTTCAACGAAACCCTGGCGCTGTTCAACAGCGGCAAGTGCGCGATCTGGGTGGATGCCAGCGTCGCCGGCTCTTTCACCACCGACAAGAGCCAGAGCAAGGTCGCCGACAGCGTCGGTTTCGCTGCCGCGCCTACCGAAGTCACCGATAAAGGCTCGTCATGGCTGTATGCCTGGTCGCTGGCAATTCCGGCCACGTCCAAGCACAAGGACGCCGCCAAAGCCTTCATCAGTTGGGCGACCTCCAAGGACTACATCCAGTTGGTTGCTGATAAAGAAGGCATCACCAACGTACCGCCGGGTACCCGCCAATCCACCTATAGCGAGGCGTACTTGAAGGCCGCCCCGTTTGCCCAGGTAACCCTGGAGATGATGAAGCACGCCGATCCCGCGCACCCGTCGGCCAAGCCGGTGCCGTACGTAGGCATCCAATACGTGACCATTCCCGAGTTCCAGGCCATCGGCACCTCGGTCGGCAAGCTGTTCTCTGCGGCGCTGACCGGTGGCATGTCGGTTGACCAGGCCTTGCTGGAAGCCCAGTCCACCACCGAGCGCGAAATGAAACGCGCCGGCTACCCGAAATAACTTCTACAGGACCTTTTCATGAAACGACTTGAAGGCAAAAGCGCGCTGATCACCGGTTCGGCGCGCGGTATCGGCCGCGCCTTTGCCCAGGCCTATATCGCCGAAGGCGCCACCGTGGCCATCGCCGACATCAACCTGCAACGGGCCCAGGCCACCGCTGCTGAGCTGGGCCCACAGGCCTATGCCGTCGCCATGGATGTCACCGACCAGGCGTCCATCGACGGCGCAATTGCCGCCGTGGTCGCCCAGGTCGGCAAGCTGGATATCCTTATCAACAACGCCGCGCTGTTTGACCTAGCGCCCATTGGCGACATCACCCGCGACAGCTATGAACGGCTGTTCTCGATTAACGTCGCCGGCACGCTGTTCACCTTGCAGGCCGCCGCGCGGCAGATGATCAGCCAGGGCCATGGCGGCAAGATCATCAACATGGCCAGCCAGGCCGGGCGTCGCGGCGAGCCGTTGGTGGCGATCTACTGCGCGACCAAGGCGGCGGTGATCAGCCTGACGCAATCAGCGGGCTTGAACCTGATCAAGCAGGGGATCAACGTCAACGCCATCGCACCAGGTGTGGTGGATGGCGAGCATTGGGATGGCGTGGATGCGTTGTTCGCCAAGCATGAGGGGTTGGCGCCGGGCGAGAAGAAAAAGCGGGTAGGGGACGAGGTGCCGTTTGGGCGGATGGGCACGGCGGAGGATCTGACCGGGATGGCGATTTTCCTGGCCTCGAAGGACGCAGACTACGTGGTGGCCCAAACCTACAACGTCGACGGCGGTAACTGGATGAACTAGAGCCGTACATCAATCCAAAATGTGGGAGCGGGCTTGCTCGCGAATGCGGTGTATCAGTCCCAGGTACGGCGGCTGACACACCGCATTCGCGAGCAAGCCCGCTCCCACAGGTGATTTTCGGTGTTCTTTAAAACGCGTTACTCGGCAAAACTGCGGTCGAAGAAGTAGATTTCTCCAGGTTTGAGAACCGTCATCGTCGCCTGGGGCCTGCCGCCTTCACCATTTTTCTTGCGCCCGGTCTCGCGCAGAAACCCCGCCTCAGTCAGCTTCAGCAAGCGCTGGCGAATACTGGTCTTCAACACCGGCCGCCCCAGCACCAGGGAAAAGATCATGGTCGCTTCCGGCGCGCTGAACTCATCACCCAGGAACATCAGCGGCAAGCTGCTGTACAGCGACTTGGAGAACAAGCGCTCCTGCACGGCGGCCACGATGCTGTTGTGATCGAACGGCAGCTTGATGCTGCCATCCGCGACCCCCGCCAGTGAAAACCAGGCCTGATGCTCACCCAGCGCTACCTCATCCGCCACGATCGCCAGGTAGTAAGTGGACGACGACCAACAGCGCGGATCACGAAACGCATCCCCCACCGTGCCCACTTGCTCGCTCCACGCCAGCGCCAGGCCCACCTTGTCACTCGCCCGCAAGCGCTCCACCGCATCCTTGAGGCTCAGATCTTGCACGCCGCCATTCACCACCACGCCCGGCAGCGCCCAGTGCCCGGCGAAGGGCTCGGCGTCGCGTTTGTTCAGCAGCAATTTCAGCTCCCCTGAGGCGCGGCAATAAAACACTACGCACAGGTCGACGGTGTGGAGGTAGGGGCTCAAGGGCATGTTGACGTCCTTCTAGACAGCGATGACGCACAGTCTAACCAATCGAGCAGATATGTCATGTACTTGCACCAGGATAGATAACCAAATGTTTCTTGCAATGAAAGTGCATGACGTGTACTTTTGTTTCCAGGCCACAGGAGAACCATCATGACCCTCTCGATATCCGCCATCGCTTCATTCGACGTCGACGCCCAGAAGAGCTTCACGCCGCTGTGCCCCAGTGAGTTGCCTGTGGCCGGTGGCGACCAGATCGGGGCCGAGCTCAACTACATGGCGAGCCTGGCCGGCCATCGCGTCGGCAGCAAGGACGCCCACACCCCGCACGCGCCCTGGGTGGTGTCGCAGCACAGCGAGATGCTGCAACCCACCGGCCTGGCCCACGCCGATGTGACCTGGGTCAGCCATTGCGTACCGGGCACCGAGGGCTTCACCTTGCTCGACGAATTGCCCACGCCTTATGACTACGACTACTTCATCTGGAAAGGCGTGGAACCCGACCTGCACCCCTACGGCGCCTGCTACCACGACCTGCACGACAAACTCTCTACCGGCGTGATCGAGTACCTGAAAGCCCAGGGCGTGACCCGCGTGATCGTAGGCGGCCTGGCTTTGGACTACTGCGTCAAGACCACCGCCTTGCAATTGCTCAAGGCCGGCCTGGAAGTGGTTTTGCACTTGCCGGCGTGCCGGGCCATTACACAGGAGGGCGGCGTACAGGCGGTCAATGAGTTGCTCAAGGCCGGTGCTGTCATCAGCAGCACCCGCGAAGAACTGGCCGCGATGGCCGCGCGTTAAGGAGACACACCATGGAAAGTGCCTACGACTACGAAACGCCCGTTATCCAGGGTTTGCTCGACACCGACTACTACACCTTCACCATGATGCAGGCCGTGTTGCACCAGTACCCCAATGTCGATGTGGAGTACAACTTCATTGTGCGGTCCAAGGAAAAGCTCGGTCACCTGATTCCCGAAATCCGTGCCGAGTTGGAGCAACTCGCCAGCCTGCGTATGCGCGAAGGGGAGCTGCGCTTTCTGTTCAACCCCCGCTTTCGCGAATACCTCACCCCGGACTACGAGCGCTTCCTCGGCCTGTTCCGCTTCAACCTGCGCTATATCCACGTCAGCGAAGTCGACGGCCAACTGAATATCCGCGTGGTCGGCCCGATGCTGCACTGCATCATGTTTGAACAGCCGGTCCTGGCCCTGGTCAGTGAGCTGCGCAACCGCAACAAATACCCCGACGTGACCCTGGAAGATGTCACCCGCAAGCTTTACCAGAAATTCGACTGGCTGCAGAAAAACCTCAGCCGCGAAGAACTCACCGACCTACGTGTGTCTGACTTTTCCACCCGGCGCCGCCTGTCGTTCAAGGCCCAGCGCGAAGTGGTCGACATCATGCGCCGCGACTTTCCCGGCCAGTTCGTCGGCACCAGCAATGCGCACCTGGCCTACGAATTCGATCTGCCGCTGATCGGCACCATGGCCCACCAATGGCTGATGGTGCACCAGCAACTGGGCCGCCTGCGTGAAAGCCAGAACGCCGCCCTGGAAAACTGGGTGCGCGAATACCGTGGTCGCCTGGGCATCGCCCTGACCGACTGCATCAGCACCGACTTCTTCCTCAAGGACTTCGACCTTTACTTCGCCAAGCTGTATGACGGCCTGCGCCAGGACTCCGGCGACCCCATCATCTGGGCCGATAAAGTCTTGGCCCGCTACCAACAACTGGGCATCGACCCGATGACCAAGGACCTGATGTTCTCCGACGGCCTGAATTTCGAAAAATGCCTGCCGATCCTGCGGCACGTGCGCGGCAAGGCCAAATTCGGCTTCGGCATGGGCACCAGCCTGGCCTGCGATGTGGAGGGCGTCGAACCGCTGAGCATCGTGATGAAACTGGTGCGGGTGCACGGCGAGCCGGTGGTGAAGTTCTCGGATGACCCAATCAAGAACGTCTGCGAAGACGCCTCGTTTTTGCAGTATGCAGCACAAGTGTTCAATGTCGGCAGCGTGGAGGTGTGACATGCAAGCACGTATCGCACAGGAACTGAATATCAATCGGCAACTGGTCAAAGGCGGTGAAGCCAAAGAGATCCAGCGGCGCATCGACTTCATCAAGACCACCTTGCGTGGCTCCGGCAGCAAGGCGTTGGTACTGGGCATCAGCGGGGGTGTTGACTCCCTCACCGCCGGCCGTTTGTGCCAGTTGGCTGTGGAGCAGCTGCGCGGTGAAGGCTACGCTGCGCGCTTCATCGCCATGCGCCTGCCCTACAAAACCCAGGCTGACGAACGCGACGCCCAGGCCTCCCTGGACTTTATCACCCCGGACCAGATCGACACCCTCAACATCGCCGCCAGCGTCGACGGCCTCATGGCCAGCCTGACCGCCACCGAAGCCAGCGCCGCCCATGTCGATTTCATCAAGGGCAACGTCAAGGCGCGCACGCGGATGATCGCCCAGTACGCCGTGGCCAACCTGCACAATGGTCTAGTCGTTGGCACCGACCACGGCGCTGAAGCGCTGATGGGGTTTTTCACTAAGTTCGGTGACGGCGCCTGCGATCTGGCACCACTGTCTGGCCTGACCAAAACCCAAGTGCGCCTGCTCGCCACGGCCCTTGGCGGCCCGGACAACCTGGTACACAAACACCCGACTGCCGACCTGGAAGAGCTTGTGCCGGGCAAGCTGGATGAACAGGCCTACGGCTGCACTTACGCAGAGATCGACGCGTACCTGATGGGCGAGCCGGTGAGTGAGCGGGTGAGAACCCTGGTCGAGGGCGCATACAGCAAGACAGCGCACAAGCGTGCGCTGCCTATCATTCCGGTTTGAGCCGACGATCAGATTTTGATGTTTTCGCGGATGTTCCAGCCGAACCGAATCGGCCCGCCATCTTTGCCGCCATCGGCTTTCTGTGGCTGGTAGCTGATTTCCACCCTGGCGAAGTTAAGGCTGATTTCCTCGGTCAGCACGTCTTGGGTTGAGGCGGCACGCGTGTCGTAGGAGGCGACCATGACTTCCTTCAAGGCGATCACCAGGTACTCCACGCTGCTGTCGCCTCCGGCCTTGCGCACCACGATCCGCGCCTCGGGGTAGTGCTTGCCGGTTGCGCAGGCCATCATCAGGTTGGGCGAAGATTTATCCAGGGACTTCTCAATCAAGAGATTGGCCATATCGACCTTCCCGGCTCCGCCGCCCGTGCCACTGTGCATCGAGCCAGATTGAGTCATCCTCCAGCCCCAGCGGGAAATATCGATTTCATCGCGATGGGCCTGGTCCCTTGACTCACCCTTGATGTCTCCCAGTTTCAAAAACATATCGGTTGCCATGTTCGCTCCTTGTCTTCTCATCCGCCGAGAGTGGCGCGGGGCGTACTTTTCCCATTTCGATGATTGACCTCAAGACGTCAAGGTGAGAACGGGAAGTGCCTGGCTGCAAAAAGGAAAATTTCCGACATTCTTGCCAGATATTGATTCTTTACGCTCTGTGCTCTTGTGCGTTCAGGAGTAAAGGAATGGCTATCAGTGTCTTGAAGGACGGTTTCCCCAGTGCCCACCTCGCAACGCGTGAACGGGTGGAAAGCAGTATTGATTTGCGCCGGTTGTTTGCGGCTATCGACGCCGATCCTGCGATTGCGGGGGCAGGGGTGGTGTATCTCGATTCACAGCTGTGGCCCGTGACGTTGCGTGAGTTTCAGCCGATTTGCAGCGTATTGCCCAAGAGGGTGGTTTTGCGGGAGATGCCTGGCTCGTTGGCGAGGTTGGATTTTGTGCGCAGGTTGGAGTACGAGCCAAGAGAGTCGGAGGTAGTGTTTGAATCGATCGGAATGGGAGTGGCCTGTGGGACTGCATTATTGAGTTGGTTGGTGATCGCTGGCGGGTCCGCGCTTTCGCCGTTCACCGCGGGCCTGAGTGGTGCACTGGCCGTGATTGGGAGAGCTGCATTTGTTGCCAGTTTTGGGCAGTGTGCAAACGGTTTATACCGTGTCTACAAAGAAGCCAGGGAGCCTGCCCATATTGATTGGCTCGATAGCGAACCTTGGTATCAACACACAACGGCCATTCTGGATGCTGTGTCGTTGATAGGAGCAAGTACTTCGTTCCTGACCACGGTCAAGCTAGCAAGCGCAACCAAAGCCTCGACCGGGAGGTCGTGGCGTGATGTCCTCAGAAGGATGAATCGCCAGGAACGTGCAAAATTGACGAAGGAATTGCTCAGCATCAACCACCCGCATTTGAGCGCCAAGCTTATTAAGCTGAAACAGCTTTCTGGTGACTTTCCCAAGCGATATACCCAGGCCCAGCTTCGACATGCGACGCTCGCTCAGCTCAAGGATACCGTCGCGGTCGGAGGTGCGGTGGCAGGCAGTGCAACGTCTGGAAATCTGAGAACAATCGCAGTAGGTCTGTACGAGGAATTTGACGAATGATTCTTCTGATGACCCTTGAGCAGCTTCGGCATTTCCTGCTGCGCTATTTTCCGGTATTCGCTGCGGCAAACTTGTTTCAAATATTCGCGCTGGCGATTGGTGTTCCGATGATGTTTGACAGTTACTTCGATGCGTTACCTGCTGACTTGAATCTGAAATACTCCTTCTTATCTACTCTCGGATCAGCCTGTCTCCTTGGTCATTGCAACTTCATGATCGTGCGTGGCTACCCAAGCTGGCTATGGATCCCGGTCGTTCTGATGGTGTTTAGCCTGTTGGGTGTTTTACCGACCATCGAACACCGCCCTCACAAGGTGTTCTATGTCCTGGGCCTATTGTTCCCGCTGCTGGCTCTGCTGCTGATCAATAGTAAACGCTATCGAGAGGCCCGCGCTGAATGGGTAAAACTCCGTCAAAAGCGCCAGCGAATCGCGAAGATAATCCGTACCCAGCGTCAACGCGTTCGGCGCCGGGAAGGATTATGAAGTTCTACCGCTCGATAGACCGACTCCACCGTGCATTCCACTCCGGCCGCGCCTGGTTGACCTGGTCCCAATCAATCGAAATTGCCGTCTGCAAGTAACCCTGCATCGCTTCTACCCGTGCGCGGGTCTTGTCGGTGGTTGGCGTGGTCGGGTTGGACGGGATCTGGTCACCTTCTTCCAACGCCGGGGCCTGGGCTTCGGCGGTCAGCAAAAACGCGGCGAGTTTCTGCGCCAGTTCCGGCTGGTCGTTGCGCGCGATCACGCATTCGGCCACGTTCAGCACCACTGCGCCTTCCTTGGGTTGCGCATATTCCATGGGCACGCCGAGCAGTTTCTGGGTGGCGACCTGGGTCGGGGTGAGGGGGAAGATCGCGGCTTCATCGGTCTGCACCATTTCGGAGATCTTCGCGGAGCTGGCGATGTATTCCAGTACGTTGGGGCCGACGGTTTTTGGCCAGGCCTTGAAGCCGGGGTCGACGTTGGTTTCGTCACCGCCCTGGAGGCGGTTGAACATCAGGAAGCCATGCAGGCCGAAGGTGGAGGAGGCCAGGGACTGGAACACCACTTTGTCCTTGAAGCGCGGGTCGGCCAGGTCCATCCACGAGGTGGGTGCGGCCCAGCCTTTTTCCTTGAACATCTTGGCGTTGTAGCCCAGGCCGGTAACGCCGAGGGTCACGGCCACGGCGTGTTCCTTGATCTTCGCCTTGGCGGGGATCTGCTCCAGGGTCGGGCTTGGCGCCAGCTTGTCGCACAACCCCATGGAAATTGCGCGGTACATGATGCCGTCGTCGAGGAACATCACGTGCATCTGCGGGTTGTCTTTGTTGGCCTGGACCTTGGCAAGGATGTCCGACGAGGTGCCGGGCACGATCACCACCTTGACGTTATTGGCCTTTTCAAACGCGGGCAGCACCTTGTCGGCGTAGACCCGTTCCATGGTGCCGCCGTTCATGCCCAGGTACAGCGTGGGCGCGGCGTGCGCCGTTGAGGCGAGCAGGGCGAGGGACAAGCAGGACAGCGCAATACGTGGGTTCATGGATGTTTTTCCTCTCAGGCTTGGAAACGACGGATGGAAAACGCTTCGATGGGTTGGCGGCTGGCCCCGGTGCAGACGATCTCTGCCAGGGCTTCACCGACGGCGGGACCAAGCTGGAACCCGGCACCGGCAAAGCCGAAACCGTGGAGCAAGCCGGGTTGGGTGCTGCTGGGACCGATCACCGGTTCATGATCGGGAAGATAACCTTCGGTGCCACTCCAGGTGCGGATGGCCTGGGCACCCTTGAGAAACGGGTACAGCTCACCGGCATTGCGCAGGATCTCCAACACTGCGGCCTGCCCCGGTCGCGCTTGTTGCGGGCCGAGGGCAAAGCCGCGACCACCGCCGAGGATGCAATTGCCCCGAGCGACCTGTCGCGCATAGATCCCGCCGCCTTCGACGCCCGTGCTCACGTCCATCACCACCGGCAAGGGCTCAGTGACCAGCATCGCCGGGTGTGCCGAGGTCATCGGCACCGCTTCGCCAAACTGTTCGGCCACCGCCCCGGCCCACGCCCCGGCGCAATTGAGCAGCCACGGCGCTTGCAGATGCAGACCGTTGGCGCAGTGCACCTGGAAGTCCTGGCCGTCATG
This sequence comes from Pseudomonas sp. IPO3749, assembly GCF_013386605.1. Lineage (NCBI taxonomy): Bacteria > Pseudomonadati > Pseudomonadota > Gammaproteobacteria > Pseudomonadales > Pseudomonadaceae > Pseudomonas > Pseudomonas sp. IPO3749. Next base: position 44,006 of record NZ_JACARN010000060.1, read on the forward strand.
CTCGATACACGTGACCAGCGACTGTTCATACAGGTGAGCGCCGCGTTGTTTCGCCGCGCGGGCAAAGGCGGGCGACACCAGGCGGGGGTTGGCGTGGCCGTCTTCCGGGCACAGCGAGGCACCGACGGCGATGTCACCAACCCAGGGGAATCGCGCGCGCAGCTCGACGTAATCCAGCAACTGCAAACCCAAGTCAAATCCTTGTGTCTGCTCGGCATACGCTTGTAAGGCGCCGAAATCTGCGTGACTGCGCGCCAGTTTCAAATGGCCGGAACGCACGTATTCGCCGTCGATACCGATTAATCCCGGCAAGTCTGCCCACAGTTGGTGGGCACGCTGCGACAGTGGCAACTGGTGCAAGGGCCGACCCTGGCGCCGCACGCCGCCGTAGTTGACGCCGCTGGAATGGGAGCCGCAAAAGTCCCGTTCCACCAGCGCCACCCGCTGACCTTTCTGTGCCAGCATCAGCGCGGCCGACGCGCCGACAATCCCGCCGCCCAATACGATGACATCAATCACGGCTGCACCTCCACGCCAAACGGCAGCGGCTTGATCGGTGCCTGGCCCCGCAAGCGGCCGACGTGTTCGATGGCCCGGCCACTGCGCTCCGCGACAATTTCCGCTGCCGCCAACCCGCACATCCGGCCTTGGCAGCGGCCCATGCCGACGCGACAGTGGGCTTTGACGCGATTGATCTCCCAGTGGCCTTCATCCACCACCGCGCGCACGTCGCCGACGCTGACTTCTTCGCAGCGACAGAGGATCAATTCATCGGGGGCTCTGGCCGCCCAGTTCCCCGGAAAAGGGAACGCAGTTTCCAAACCATGACGAAAGCGTTGGATGGCCTCCAATTGTTGCTCCAGCACAGCAGGGCGGCGCTGATCGATGGCCACGCCCAAATCCCCGAGCACGGCCAGCGCTGCACGTTCACCGGCCATTTGTGCGGCGTCCGCACCCATGATCCCGGCCCCATCGCCCGCCAGGTACACGCCGTTGACGCTGCTGCGTCCGGCGCTGTCCCGTTGTGGCAGCCACGCGCGGTTAAGGGCGTTCCAGGTGAACTCACAGCCAAGCAAGTCCGCCAGTTGCGTCTCGCTGCGCAGGGCATGGGCGAAGGCCACGGCGTCGCATTCCAAGGTCTGATGAGCCCATTGAATACCGCTGACCCGTTGCGCGCCGTCGATCTGTTCAAGCGTGGCGCCCTGGTGCACGGGAATCCCATGGGCCGTCAACCAGGCGCGGTAATACACGCCTTTGGCCAAGGTCGCCGGTTGCCCGAGCAGCGCTGGCAATGCACGGCATTGGGCACTGAACGGCGCGCTGTCGAGCACTGCCACCACCTTGGCGCCGGCCTTGGCGTACTGGTAAGCCACCAGATACAGCAACGGCCCGCTGCCACAGAACGCCACACGCTCGCCGATGGCGCAGCCCTGGTACTTCAGCGCGATTTGCGCCGCGCCCAGGCTGTACACGCCCGGTAGGGTCCAACCCGGCACGGGCAGGATGCGGTCAGTGGCGCCCGTGGCAACGATGAGTTGCGCGTACTCGAGGCTTTCTGCGCGGCCGTTGTTGAGCATATCCAGGCGCCCGTCCTCGGCATTCCACACCAGGGTTTGCGGGCGGTAGTCGATCAGCGGTGCCAGCTCATCGATTGTGCGGTGCACGGCCTCGGCCTTGCGTGCTTCAAATCCGTAAAGCTGCTTGGCGGTGCGTTGAAATCCCTGTGGCTGACGCCGATAAATCTGCCCGCCACCGCGCAGGCTTTCATCCACCAGGCAAGGTCTGATGCCATGGTCGAGTAATGTGCGCGCCGCGCTGATCCCGGCCGGGCCTGCGCCCACAATCACCACAGGCTTCATGACTGGCGCCCCGGTTCGCGGCGGATGGCCTGGCCTTCTTCCAATAGCGTCGAACAGGCGCGTACGCGGCGCCCGTCTTCAAGTCGCACCCAGCAATCCTGGCACGCGCCCATCAGGCAGAAACCGGCCCGTGGTTCGGCGCTGAAATCACTGCCACGCAGGTGTTCGGCGCAGGTCAGCACGGCGGTCAACAAGGTGTCACCGAGCAAACCGCTGGCCGGTTGCCCGTCAAGCGTGAAGGCGAGGGCAGGGCGTTGGGTTTCGGCCAGGCGTTTGAACAGAGCCATCAGTGTTTCCCCACCAGCACGCGGTCCAGGCCATAGACCCGGTCCAGCAAAATCATGGTGGCGGCCGTGAGTGCAATCACCAATGCCGACACCGCCGCCATCATCGGGTCGATGGACTCGGTGGCATACACGTACATGCGCACCGGCAGGGTCTGGGTCGCCGGCGAGCTGACGAAGATCGACAACGTCACCTCATCGAAACTGTTGATGAACGCCAGCAACCAGCCACCCGCTACACCGGGCAGGATCATCGGCAGGGTGATCTGGCGAAACAACGTAAAGCGACTGGCGCCCAAGGACTCGGCGGCCTGCTCGGCGCTGCGATCAATGCCGATGGCGGCGGCCAACACCAGGCGCAGCACATACGGCGTGATGATCACCACGTGCGCGAGCATCAGCCAGGTGAAGCTGCCGTTCACGCCCATCAGTGCGAACAGGCGCAGCATCGCCACGCCAAGCACCAGGTGCGGAATGATGATCGGCGACAAGAACAACGCACTGAAAAAATTACGCCCAGGAAACTGATAGCGACTGATCGCCAAGGCGGCTGGCACCGCAATCAACGTGGCCAGGCTCGCAGCGGTAAACGCCAAAATCAGGCTGTTGTAGAACGCCTGGATAAAATCCGCGCGCTCGAACACCGCACGGAACCAACGCAGCGAGAAGCCCGAGGTGGGCAGGCTCAAGGTGTTTTCCGGGGTGAAGGCCACCAGGCACACCACCACCAGCGGCGCCATCATGAACAGCACCACCAGGGTGTGGAAACCCAGGGCCAAAGGACCGTTTCTGGACATGCGCTTAAACCCCCAGGGACTTTTTGTAGCGGCCTTCGACCATGCGGTTCCAGCTCAGCATGATCAGTAGATTGACCAACAGCAGCACCACCGCGATGGTCGCGCCCATGGGCCAGTTGAGTTCCGAGAGGTACTGGTCGTACACCACGGTGGCGACCATTTTCAGGCGGCGTCCGCCGAGCAGGCCGGGGATCGCAAAGGAGCTGGCCGCCAGGCCGAACACGATCAGCGTGCCGGACAGCACGCCGGGCATCACTTGGGGCAATACGATCTTGCGCATCACCGTGGTCTGGCTGGCGCCGAGGGACAACGCCGCTTGTTCTGCCGACGGGTCGAGTTTCTGCAGGGAGGTCCACACCGGAATGATCATGAACGGCAGCATCACGTGCACCAGGGCGATGATCACCGCGAACGGCGTGTACAACAGCTTCACCGGGCGCCCACCGAGGAATTGAATGACTTGGTTCACCAGCCCATCCGCGCCGAGCAGCAGGCTCCAGCCAAAAGCACGCACCACCACCGAGATCAGCAGCGGCGTGAGGATCAGGATCAGGAAGGTCGAGCGCCACGGGGTGCCCATGCGGCTAAGGATGTAAGCCTCGGGCACGCCGATCACCACGCAGAGCAGGGTGACCAAGGCGCTGATCCAGAAAGTGCGCCAGAAGATTTCGTAAAAGTATGAATCGCTGAACAGCGACAGGTAATGCGCCAGGGTCCACTCATCGCCCTTTACGCCCACCTGGTAATCGAACACGTTGAACGACAACACCAGCGTCAGGCCCAACGGCAGGATCAGCAGCCCGACAAACAGCACCAGGGCGGGCAACGACAACAGATAGCCGCGGCTCATGCGCGCACCTCATCCGCCGCCAATACGCGCAGCAAGTTGGCTTGCCAGTCCAGGCCCACCGCTGCTCCGCAACCGAGGGGCGCGCTGCCGTCGTTGCTGCGCACTACGGTGATTTCGCCAAGCTGGGTGTGGATGCGATACAGCCATTGGCTGCCAAAAAAGTAGCTGTCGAGCACCTTGCCTTGCAGTCGGCCGGTGCCGGCGTCCACCAGTTGGATCTTTTCCGGGCGCAGGCTCAGGGTCAGTTCGCCGTTACCGCTTTCGTGGCGGACCTGTGGAGTGCCCAACTGATCGTAGTCACCCGGCAACAGGTTGGCCTTGCCGACGAAGTCCGAGATGAAGCGCGTGCGCGGGTGTTCGTAGAGCTTGTACGGCGCGTCGATCTGGGTCACGCGCCCGGCCTGCATCACCACCACGCGGTCGCTGATGGACAGCGCCTCGGCCTGGTCGTGGGTGACCATCAAGGTGGTGATGCCCACGGCGCACTGGATGCGGCGGATTTCGAACTGCATTTCTTCGCGCAGGTTGGCGTCGAGGTTGGACAGTGGTTCATCCAGCAGCAACACCGGCGGCTCGATCACCAGGGCACGGGCCAGGGCTACACGTTGGCGCTGGCCGCCGGACAGCTCGCGTGGGTAACGGTCAGCGTGGGGCGCCAGGCGCACCAGTTCCAATACGGTCTTGACCTTGCTGGCGATCTGCGCCGCCGGCACTTTGCGCATCTTCAGGCCGAAGGCAACGTTGTCGCGCACGGTCATGTGCGGGAACAACGCGTAGCTCTGGAACACCACGCCCAGGCCACGGCTGGCGGGTTTGGCGTGGGTGATGTCGCGGCCGTCGAGCAGGATCTGCCCACCGCTGACGTCAACAAAGCCGGCGATCATTTGCAGGGTGGTGGTCTTGCCGCAGCCCGAGGGGCCGAGCAGGGAAACGAACTCGCCTTTTTCCACCGCAAGGTCGGTGGCGACCACCGCATCGACGGCGCCGTAGCGTTTGCTCAAGGCGTTGAGTTGGAGAAATGCCATGTCTGCGTTCCACCTTTTTTGAGTCGCGTCGAAACGCGCTTTTTTGTTTTGGGCAGATGCGAATGAAGTGTTGCCGGTGCGTTGGCGCTCGATCTTGAGTCGGCTGCCGTTAGTTGTTCATTTCGCCCCTGTGGACGCAGATTAGGACGAAGACTAGGATGGGCGGAAGATGGAATTTCACTGAACGGACTACTATTTTCATATTTATTCACTCACCGGAATTTACTGAGAGATAGGTTGTTATGGATTCCACTGAACGAAATGAAAGCGCCAAAGAAGTAGGCTCCGGTGGGGTGTCTCGGCTGTTCGCGCTGCTGCGTACCCTCGGCGACGTGCCGGAGGGTGGCGAACGCGTCACTCAGCTCGCGCAACAGGTGGGCCTGTCCCAGCCGACCACCCACCGCTTGCTGCGCAGCCTGATGGACGAAGGCATGGTCGAGCAGGACGCGCGCAGCAAGCGCTATCGCCTGAGCCTGGAGTTCTTTGCCCTGGCGGCGAATGCGGGCAAGACCGGCAACCTGCGTGACCTGGTGCGGCCAAGCATGCTGCGCCTGAGTGCTTCCTTGGGCGATTCGCTGTTCCTGCTCGCGCGCTCAGGCTTCGACGCGATCTGCCTGGACCGCAGCGAAGGCCCGTACCCGATCCGCACCTTCACCGGGGACATCGGTGGCCGCGTGGCATTGGGCGTGGGGCAGGGTAGCCTGGCGATCCTGGCGTTTTTGCCGGAGGAAGAGCGCGAGACGGTGATCCGCTACAACCTGCCACGGCTCAAGGACTTCCACCTGTATGACGAAGTGCTGCTGCGCTCGGAAGTGGAGAACGTGCGCAACCTGGGCTATGCGGCACGCAATACCGGTGTGCTGGAAGGTATGGCGGGGTTGGCGGTGCCGATCCTCAATCGCGATGGGTATGCAGTGGCGGCGTTGAGTGTGGCGACCATCAGCGATCGGCTGGGGCCGAGCCGGTTGCCGATGGTGGTGGAGTTGCTCAAGCGCGAAGCGGCGGCGATTGGTCCAAGGATCAATCCGTTTGATCCGACGTTGCGCCGGCCTTCGCAGACTTTTGGTGGGTAGTTCGGATGGCGGCCATGCGGGGTTCAACTGCGCCGAAGTGACTGCGGGTGAATGGCCTTCGTTAATACGCGCAGGAACCGTTTTTCTGCTCATGGCCACAGATGGAACGTTGATCCGCCGCACAGCCGATTCGGGTGGGCAGTTATCGATTCCAGTCTCTGAGGCCTTTGCCATGTCCTATGTAAACCTTCGTCAGGAAACTCCTTTTAGAAGTGATTTCAGTCCTCGTTTCGAGCAGCCCCAAGCGTCCTCCGGGAGCGCTGGCTGGCGCGTACCCAACTCGGAGGTTGCGCGGGATTTCGCGAAAAATTTCGATTACTTCCAGAGTGCTGACAGTGGGTTTGTGACGCAGCAAACCCTCCAGCAGGTCGCCAATCGCCCGCTGACCGGTAATCCGTTCAATGATCGGATGACGTTTTTGGCAAGGGAGATTCTCCAACGGCCCGAATTAAACACGATGCTGGATTCAATCGGCCACGCAGGTTCTACAGATGGGTTGATCAGCATGGGCGATGTGGAGCGCACCATTGATCAAAGTGAGCAGCAAGAAGCACCTCCCATGCGTGAGTTTCCAGGCCGGTACAGCGGCGGCATGCAGCGCCAGCGCCTGGAAAGCCATTACTCACCTCAGGCCGATTGGCAACAGCCATCCCTGTCTGCATCGGGCCAGCGTCCTTACGCGAACGACAGCAAGGAGCAGCTTCTCAACAAGATACAGGCCCGTTTCAGTTCATTTGAAGACCCGAGTTCCCCTGGGTTGATCACCGACAAATCCCTGAATGCGGTGGCCAGTGGATGCAAACTGGATGGCCAGCCGGCCACCCAAGCCGAAAAAGACCTGGCCAATGAGCTGCTTGAGCGGGGTGAAGTGTTCAAGGAACTCGACCAGAGCAGCATGGGCGTGTTCGACGGTGCCTTCTCCAGGGAAAACCTGGCCTATTCCTCGGACAAGTACAAAAACATGAGTAACCACGACTTGATTCAAGGCGTGAAAGATAACTTCAGGCAATTTACCGCTGGCGCGGACGATCAATACATCAACGTCAATGAGTTGAAGGAAGCGGCTGGTCAGACGCCATCAAATCGTACGTTCAGCCCTGAAGCACGACACGTTGCCGCTGAGCTTCTCAACCGTCCTGGCCTTCTGCGGGAACTGGATATCGGTACCAACAACCAAGGCGGGCCAGGCTACGAGGACAAGCGCTTCGACATGGATAACATCAACTTTATCCTCGACAACGGGCGCGTATCGGCCTGATCAGGGCTTCAACGCTCCCCCATCCGGCCCACTACGTGATGTCTGCGTTCGGGCCGGTGTTACCGTGGGACAAACACATCTGCGACCTCGGACCATAGACTGACGCGCCGCCCTCGGCGCTCGAAAAACTCCATCTCACGCTTGATCCCACCGCTCAATTCCCACCCCGGTAAATCCAGCACGATCAATTCCTCCAGCAGCTCCATGAACACCGCATCCACCGGTGCCCACAGCTTGCCGATCGCGGCACTGTCCTTACCCACAAACGCCTGATTGATCGGATGGGACATCGACACCTGGCTGAATACCAAATGGCCTGCTTCGATAATCTTGGCCGCCACCCTGTTGCATTGAATAAACCGCGCCTCGACTATCGCCGCATCAGTATGGCTGTAAGGGCAGGCGAGAAAGATCTTACGCATAAATACCTCTTTTCTTTGTTTAATGGTGGGTTAGTTGTGGTTTTTATGTTGAGTTTGTGACCGAATGAACTTAGCTTTGACGGCATCTCACCATGAAACATGGAAACCCCCATGCGCCCCAATGAGCGACGCCAGCACATCCTCGAACTGCTGCGCCAACGTGAACGCATCTCCGTAGACGAACTGGCGCGGACCCTCAACGCCTCCCAGGAAACCATTCGCCGTGACCTGGCCGACCTGGCCGAAAGCGGCCAGGTCACCAAATTTCACGGTGGCGCTTCGTTGCCCCCACGGGGTGAACACGAGAACGCGTTCCAGACCCGCATGAACGAGTTCTCCCAGGAGAAACGCGCCGTCGCGCGTTACGCTGCCGGGCTGTATTCGCCAGGGGACAGCGTGCTGATCGACACCGGCACCACCACCTTGTTTTTCGCCCGCGAACTGGCGCGCCTGAACCGCATCACCGTGATCACCAACTCCCTGCAGATCGCCGACAGCATCGGCGCCAGCGGCAATCGGGTGTTCATGATCGGCGGCGAGTACCGCCCCGAATCGAACCAGAACAGCGGCCCGTTGGCACTGGAGCAGATCGCCCGATTCAACGCCGAACACGCGGTGGTCACCATCGGTGCCCTGAGCGTGGACGGCGCGTTTGACTTCTCCATCGAAGAGGCCGAGATCGCCCGCGCGATGATTGCCCGCGCGCGCTACCTTACGGTGATCGCCGACTCGTCCAAGCTCGGGCGCAGCGCGTTGTTCCAGGTGTTCCCCCTGGAGCGTATCGATCGCTTGATCATCGATCGCAAGCCGGTGGGGGAGTTGGGCAGTGCCCTGGCCCGGGCGAATGTCGAGGTACATGAAGCGCCGATCAGCCCGAAAACGGAGTGGTGACTACAAGTAATGCTGGATCGGTGGCATTTGCTCCAGCTGCTTGCGGCGGGTGATCCACACGCAGGCAAACACCAGCGCACCCACGGCGACCAGTCCCAGTACGTACATCTGCGCCACGCGAAATTCCGCCGGAATGATGAACACGCACAGCTCTACAAACAGCCACAGGCAAGCGCCCGCGACCACCAGCCATTCCCATTTGCCGAGGGTGAAGTCATCGGAGTGGTGCACTTGCTTGTGGCGTGTGCCGATGTACAGCAGCACGGTGGCGCTGTAGAGCAGGGCCGGCAGCAGGGTGGCGGCGCCGAGGATCTGCGTGAGGGCGTCCGGGTCGCTATAGAAGCTCAGCACGATAATCATCGGGATCAGCGCTGCGACGATGGTTGCCCACAGCGGGCCGCCGGTGGGGCGCGGCACGTAGCTCAAGGCTTCGGAGAACGGCAGGCGCCCGTCACGTGCCATGGCGTGTACCAGGCGGCTGTTGCTGGTCATGATCACCAGGCCGCAGGCGAAGATCGCCACGCAGACCACCACCAGGATGATCTTGCTCAGGGTTTCACCGAGGGTGATGCGGATCACATCGGCCACCGGCGCCGAGCTCTTGCTCAATTCTGCCACCTGATCACCCAGGCCCATACCGATCACCATCAGGAACAGTGTGCCCATCACTCCGCTGGCCAGCACCGCATGCACCATGGCACGTGGCACCACCTGCTTGGGGTTGAGGGTTTCTTCAGCCAAGTTGGCGGCGGCTTCCCAGCCCACCAGCGTGAAGGCGCCGAGCAGCCCCGACAGCATGAACGGGCCCAGCCAGCCGTAGTAATGTTCGGTAGGTGCAATGCCGGTGGACAGCAGGTTGGAAGCATTGCCCTTGCCGAAAAAAGTCACGGCCACGCCGATGCCGACGATCAGGCCGATCATCGCGATGACTTCCGCGCCCACCGCCATATTGTTGATCTTGGTCAGGATCGGTGTCGACCAGATAATCAGCAGCATCTGGATGAACAGCACCACCACCGTGGTGATGGCTCCGGCGGCGGGGGAGTACTCAAGCCCCAGCAACGGAAACAGCGCCACCTGGGCCAGCCCATAATCCACGGCCAGCAGCACCACGGCGATAAATGCAAAACTCATCCAGCCAAACCACCAGCCGAGCACAGGGTTGACCAGTCGACTGGCCCACTGGTAACTGAAGCCGGACAACGGGATCTTGCTCGCCAACAGGCCGAACACCAGGGCAACCAGCAGTGTGCCGAGGGTTGCGATGGGCCAGGTCCACATGCCGATGGGGCCGCTGGAGACCAGCACCGAACCGTAGGTGGAAAACAACCCGGTGGTGATCGAGATAAACGAAAACGCCACGGCAAAGGATTCGAACTTGCCCAGGGAACGTTCGAACTGTTCCTTGTAGCCAGTACCGCTCTCGGCGCCTTTATCGGGTAAAACGGTGTGCGGACTCGATAGGGTGTCAGACATGGGAATGTCTCCTTCAAAAAAGCCAAGGACAAGGCTCGGCGCACGGGTTGTGGGAACAACCAGCGAAACCTGAGGCTCAACGGGGTGGTGCACCTCCCTGGCGGGAGGCTGTTTATCGCCAGGTGCGGCAGCGGCTCACTGCGTCGCTGAAGGTGTCCCTCCATGCACGCGCAGTGGCCGCGCTGACCCTGGGGTGAAACTCGGTGCAGGTATTGCGCGGCGCTACCAGGGTGCTGCCCAGCCCTCGCGCGGCCAGCGCCGCACAGCCAAACGCGGTGAGTTCGTCGAAGCGCTGGGTGACGATGCAGCGTTGTAAGGCGTCGGCGAGGAACTGCGCGAAATACGGGCTGCGCGCCAGGCCGCCGTCGATGGACAAGCGGTCGGTGACACTGAGGAACTGGTCCATGGCGCTGATCACCTCGACGCTGCGCAAGGCCACGCCTTCCAGTACCGCCTGGCACATGTCCTGGCGCGTGGTGCCGCCGTGCATACCGACCCACAAAGCCGCCGCGCTGCGGTCCCAATGCGGGCAGGCTAGGCCGGACAAAGCCGGCACGAACGCCAACTGGCGGGCAATGGCGGGAGGCTGGTCAAAGCTGGCGAGTTCCGAAAAATCACTGAACAGCCCCAGGCGCCCGGCCCATTCCACGGCGGCGCTGGCGTCATAGACACCACCGTCCATGGCGTACACCGGTTTGCCGTCGATCTGCCAGGCGATGGTGGCGAGCAGGCCTTTGTCAGGGGCACGGATGATCTGGTCGCCGGTCAAGGTCAGGGCAAAGGCGCCGGTGCCGAAGGTGATCTTCGCGTCGCCCTTGTCACGGCAACCGTGTCCGTACAACGAGGCTTGTTGATCCACCACCGACGCGGTGATGGGCGTGGCGCCGACCTCTCCAAAGTGGCCGACGGTGTCGAGAATCGGCGGCAGGGTTTCGATAGGCACCCCAAACAGTTCACACAGCTCAGGGTCCCATTGTCCGGTGGCCAGGTTCATCAATGAGGTGCGCGAAGCGGTGGTGACATCGGTGGCAAACACCCCGGTGAGGCGGTCGAGAAACCACGCGTCGCTGGTGCCTAGGCGCAGGCGTCCGGCCTTGTGGGCCTGTTGGGCGGCAGGCAGGTTGTTCACCATCCAGCTCAACTTGCTGGCGGAAAAGTACGGGTCCAGGGGGAGTCCCGCGCGAGCGAGGGTCAGGCCTTCACCGCCTTCGGCACGCAGTTTTTCAATGGCCGGGCCGGTGCGGTTGTCTTGCCAGACGATCACCGGCGACAGCGGCTTGCCGGTGAGTGCGTCCCAGGCCAGGCAGCTTTCGCCCTGGTTGGCCAGGCCGATGGCGTCGACGCGTCCGGTGGACTCCAGGCAACGTTGCAGGTTGGCCAGCAGTTCCAGCGGGTCGTGTTCGACCCAACCCGGCTGCGGATGATGTTGCTGGTGGCGCAAGGCGAGCTGGATATCGGCCGAGCCGTCATCGCTGACCACCAGCACGCGGGTGCTGGTGGTGCCTTGGTCGAGGGCGGCAATTCTCATGGGGTCTCTCCTTGGCTCGGCGGGGTGTGTGCGTGGCCGACAACGTCGACATCAAGTTGCTGGATACGGGCGTTGAGTTTCAGGGCGGCAATCGGAATCAGCAGACGTCGCTCTGGCAGGCAGGCCAGTGTTTTGCTCCAGATCGGTAGCCCGTCGGCATATACCGTCAGCGCGCCTTCGCAGGCTTTGCTGACACGCAGTTGCAAGTGCTCCAGGCCCGCGACGCCGGTGGGCGCAAAACGTTGCGGTACGCAGAGCTTCAGTGGACCCCGGCAATTGATTGTCAGGGCGTGGTGGGCGGCGGGGATTTCACCGCGCAGGTCCTTGGCCAGCAGGCGCGCGATCCGTGCGCCTTCGCGATAGGACCAACCGGCGGTTTCCACCGGGCGCAGCAGGTTACCGGCGGCGAAGTAGGCCGGGTCCGAGCAGCGGCCGTACTGGTCGATCACCGGGCCCTGACTGTTGGCGTCCAATAGCAGATGGCCCTGGCGCACCAGGCTGGCTTCGGGCAGGAAGTTGCCGGTGAGCAGCACGCCATCGCACTCCAAGCGCTGCACCTGCCCATTCGCCAGGCGTATGCTGGCCGCTTCGACCCGGCCAGTGCCGTGGATTTCCAGCAGCTCGGCACCGTAATGCAGGGGCACGCCGCACAGCCGTGGGAACAGCGACAGCGGCCAGCGCGCGGTGGCGCGCCAGTTGGACTCGATCATGGCCACCGGCTGGATACCGGCGCGACGGCAACTGAGGATCGACGACAGGCTGACCAGTTCGGTACCAACAATCAGCGGGCGTTCGAAAGGCTTGAGGTGGTGCAGGTACAGGTAGGCTTGCAGGGCGCCGGTATTGATCACCCCCAGTGGCCGGTCGCCGCCGATCAAGCGTGCCGAACGCGGGTTTTCACGCACGCCGGTGGCCAGCAACACACGCTTGGCGTTGAGGGTGACGATGCCGGCGCTGCTGACCAGGCGCAGTTGGCCGCTTTCGCCCAGGTGCGTCACGGTGTGGCCCAGGCGCAGTTCAACCCCGGCCGCAACGGCCTCGGCCACGTTGCGACGGGCGTAGTCCGGGCCGGAGTAGATCCGGCCATACTCGCGAAAGCCGAACGGCGGGTGGCCGCAATGGCGGGGCACGCCGCCGGGCAGGCTTTCGCGCTCGATCACCACCACCTGTTTGACGCCCTGGCGCCGCAATTCGATGGCCGCTGACAACCCGGCCGGGCCGCTGCCGATGATGGCCACCTCCACGTATTCAGGCTTCATGGGCAGCTCCCGTGGCCAATGGCAACGCCAAGTGCCCGGCGCTCAATTCGGCCACGCGGGCACCGCAGTAGAAACCCTGGCATCGACCCATGCACACGCGGGTCCGGCGCTTGAGCCCACCCAGGTCGCCAGGGGGCAGGGGGCTGTCGAAAGCGGCCTGGATTTCCCGCGCCGTCACCCATTCACAATGGCAGACGATTTCAGCACCGGGCTGCTGATAATCGCGGGGCAGGTGCTCGGCGAGGTTGGGCATATGCGGCCAACTCGGATAAGGGACAGGTCGGTGCTGTACCCGCTGGCGGTAGAGATTGAACACGTGCCGGGCGATGCCCAGTGCCGCCGTCAGCCCAGTGGAGCGGATGCCGCCCACGGTGATCCAGTGCTGCTCGGGCACCTCCCGAATGCGATAGTCCTTTTTCTCGCTGGCCGGGCGCAGGGCTGCGTAGGTGGCGGTCACTGGCATGCCGTCGAGCGCCGGAATGCGCGCCACGGCGGCGTCGATCAACTGGCTCAACACCTCGTGGCTGAGCCCGGCATGCACGCGGTCATCCTGTTCTTCGGCGGTTGGGCCGACCAGCAGGTTGCCGAACACCGTACGGGTTATCACGATGCCCTTGGTACGCTCGTTGGGCACCGGCAGGATGATGTTGCCGAGCAAGGCGGCGGCAGCCTTGTCGAACACCACGAACTGGCCTTTGCGCGGGTGGATGCTGAAGTGGCTGTCACCCAGCAAACGCTGCTCCAGCCGATCACCAAACAGGCCGGCGCAGTTGATCACGGTCGTCGCGTTGAAGGTGCCACGAGACGTGGATAACCGCCACGCCTGACCGTCGAAATGCCCGGCGTCGACCTCCGTGGCGGTGAGCACCGTGGCGCCATGGACAAGGGCTTGTTGCAGGTAGCCGAGTGGCGCCGACCAGGGATCGATCAGGTATTCCCCCGGTACGTAGACCGCGCCCAGCAACCCCTTCGCCAAGTGCGGCTCTGCACGATGGATTTCATCGGCGGCTATTAAGCGCGCATCACTTACCCCGTTGGCATGCGCCTGCTGCAGGATGCCATCGAGCTTGGCCAGGTCATCTTGATTCCAGGCCACCACCATGGCGCCGGTCTTGAGCAGCGGCAGGTTCATCTGCGCTTGGATCGCCAGGTACTCCTGGTAGCCGGCCTGCATGCAGGCCAGTTCCACACTTGCGGGTGGTGCATCGAAGCCAGTGTGCAAGATGGCGCTATTACCTTTGCTGGCACCGGAAAGAATGTCCGTGCCTTTTTCCAGCAACAGCACCCTTGCGCCTTCCAGGGTGAAGCGTCGGGCCATGGCGCAGCCGACGACGCCGGCGCCAATGATGGCGACATCGTAAACATCGGCGGGGTGGGCAATTGAAGGGTTCATTGAGAGGCTTGATCCTTGTGTCGGTAACGTGAATCACATACCGAACAGGGAGCAGTGACTGTGCCAGTCGAGGTTCTGGGTGTGGAAATGTTGTTTTAAGGGGCATCAAGTCGGTCATACAACGGATAGTGGGCTGCTTAATGCCATAAAACATTGGTTTTCATTGGTTTTGTGTGCGGTTTGCTGGGTTTTAGTTGTTTGCTACTTTGCGACACAGTGGGGCAATTCAACGTTACAAGTGCACTCAAGTGAGGCGTTTACTTAGTGGTTATTCGAATAAGACTAATTGTTCGTCCAACTATCGATTGAACGTTGTTATTTGAATAACGTTAATTCGGTCAAATAAGCTCTGATGAATGACCGATAGCGCGGGATAAAAACCAATAACAACATTTAAATCCAACACTGGCGCACTCCCTGCGATGACCAGGGGGTAGCGGCACGAAGAAAAAACAGCCGCCCTGCAGTTGAACCCGAGAGAATCCAGAGAGGATGTTCCATGCGTAACTTCGCAATCATTGAAGCCCCGTCCGTGCTCGGGCATATCCCCACTCACCTGGGCGTGGCCCGCATGCCCGAGGCCTTGCTCAAGGCAGGTCTGGCTGAGCGGTTGGGTGCGCGGCATGCCGGTCGGGTGGAGTCGCCACCGTGGCGAGAAGAGCGCGACCCGCAAACCCATATCATGAACCCCCATGCCATCAATGAATATTCCATCAGCCTGGCCAACAAGGTTGGTGAGGTACTGGACAAGGGCGAGTTCCCGGTGGTGATCGGCGGTGACTGCTCGATCCTGCTGGGGACGCTGTTGGGGCTGCGTCGTCGTGGCCGTTTCGGACTGTTTTACCTGGATGGTCACGCCGACTTCTACGAAGCCGAAAAGAACCCGATCTCCGGCGCCGCTTCCGCCAGCGACCTTGGCTACGCTACCGGCCGAGGCCCGGCGGTGGTAGCGGATATCGAAGGGCGCCGCCCGTTGCTGCGTGATGACGATGTGGTGCTGTTCGGCTATCGCGATGGAGCGATCCAGGCGCGCAACCGCTGCCAGCCGATTCCGGAAGACCTGCTGGCGTACAACCGCAACGAAGTGCGCATCCTCGGCACCGAGACGGCAGCCGAAGAGGCCGTGGCGCACCTGACGCGCGTCGACGGCCCGGAAGGTTTCTGGATTCACGTGGATGTGGACGTACTCGACCAAGGCATCATGTGGGCCTGCGATCACCCGCAACCCGACGGTTTCTCCTGGGACGACCTGGCCACCACGTTGCGCACCGCCATGCAGTCGCCCCAGGCCATCGGCATCCAGTTCACCATCTACAACCCCGACATGGACCCCGGCCACCTGAGCGGTCGCGGCCTGGCCGGCACCATCGCGCGCGCCTTGGCTCCGTTCGGTCAACGCCAGGTCGGCTAAATGTCGCTGAAGTGGCCGGTACGCCGTGCCACTTCATTCTCTGATTTTTCCTACCACCTGGACGTGGAGGTATCCCCATGCCCCGACATCGACAAACCACTGCACTCGACCCTCGCCCTCGGGCGCCGGCTGGCTTCCGCTCGCTGGCCACCGCCACTTACCGTGGCTCCACCACACTGTTCGACAGTGCCCGCGCGGTGCGTGACGACTGGTGCCCCGAACGCGTGCCTTACGCCTACGGCCTGCACGGCACGCCCACCAGCCTCGAGCTGGCCGCGCGCGTGGCCGAACTGGAAGGCGCCGAGCATTGCTTCATCACGCCCGGCGGTCAGGCGGCGATAGCCCTGGTGTACTTCGCTTTTTGCGCTGCGGGCGACCATGTGTTGGTGCCCCAAAGCGCCTACGGCCCCAACAATGACCTGGCCCGGGACCTGCTGGGCAAGCTTGGCATCAGCGTCCAGACCTATGACCCCACGCTCGGTTCCGGCATCGCCAGCCTGATCCGGCCCAATACCCGCCTGATCTGGTGCGAGAGCCCCGGCTCGGCGACCATGGAAATCCAGGACGTGCCCGCCATCGCGGCGGTTGCCCACGCGTCCGGTGTGCTGCTGGCGTTGGACAATACCTATGCCAGTGGGGTGTTTTTCGATGCCTTCGCCCACGGCGTGGACGTGTCGATCCAGGCCCTGACCAAGTACATCGGCGGCCACAGCGATGTGCTGCTCGGTTCGGTTTCCAGCCGCAACGCCGATCACTACCAGGCGTTGGGCCTCGCACGCTCGTTGCTGGGGATGGCGGTGTCGCCCGACGATTGCAGCCTGGCACTACGCGGTTTACAGACGTTGTGGGTGCGCCTGGCCCATCTGCAAACTGCGACCTTGCAGGTTGCGCAATGGCTCAAGGGCCGGCCGGAAGTGGACAAGGTGTTGCACCCGGCATTGCCTGATTGCCCCGGTCATGAACTGTGGCGGCGTGATTTCAGCGGTTCCACCAGTGTGTTTTCAGTGGTGTTCAATCCGGAGTTATCCGGTGAAGCGCTGCTGGATTTCATCGATCGGCTGAGCCTGTTCCATATCGGCTACAGCTGGGGCGGCGTGACCAGTCTGGTGGCGCCGCATTTCAACCTCAACCGCGATGAGCGCCAGTACGGCGACCGACTGGTGCGTTTCAACATCGGCCTGGAACACGTCGACGACTTGATCGCCGACCTTGAACAAGCGTTTTCCCCAGACAAACACCGTGGAGATGGCCAATGAAAACCTTGCAGCGCTTGATGATTGCGGGTGCGGTACTCGGTGTCAGCCACCTGGCCCATGCCGGTGCGACCCTGGATGCGATCCACAAGAAAGGCTTTATCCAATGTGGGGTGTCCGATGGCATCCCGGGGTTTTCGGTGCCGGATAAAAACGGCAAGCAGCAAGGCCTGGACGTGGACTTCTGCCACGCGGTTGCCGCCGCCGTGTTTGGCGACGCCAACAAAGTGCGGTTCACCCCCACCAACGGTAAAGAGCGCCTGGCCGCGCTGCAGTCGGGGGAGATTGACATCCTCTCGCGCAGCACCACCTGGACCAGTTCCCGCGATGCGGGCATGGGCCTGGTGTTCACCGGCGTCACCTACTACGACGGTGCCGGGTTCATGGTCAATAAAAAGCTCGGTGTGAGTACCGCTCAACAGTTGGACGGCGCCTCGCTCTGCATCCAGGCTGGCACCACCACGGAGATGAACGCTTCGGACTTCTTCCGCAGTCACGGCCTCAAATACACGCCCATCACCTTCGACACCTCCGAAGAAACCGCCAAGGCCTTGCAGGCCGGGCGCTGCGATGTGATCACCGCCGACAAATCCCAGCTCAACGCCCAACGCAGCCAGATGACCACGCCGTCCGACTTCGTGATTCTGCCGGAGACGATTTCCAAGGAGCCGCTGGGGCCTTCGGTGCGTCGCGGTGATGATGAGTGGTTCAGCATTGTGCGCTGGACGTTGTTCGCGATGCTCAACGCGGAAGAGGCGGGGATCACTTCGGCGAATGTCGAGGCTGAGGCCAACGCCACCAAGAACCCGGATGTGGCGCGTTTGCTGGGCGCCGACGGCGTCTATGGCAATGACCTCAAGCTGCCGAAGGACTGGGTGGTGCAGATCGTCAAGCAGGTGGGCAACTACGGCGAAGTGTTTACCCGTGCGTTCGGCCCGGACACGCCATTGGCGATCGACCGTGGCCTGAACAACCTGTGGAACCACGGTGGCATTCAATACGCACCGCCGGTGCGCTGATCTATCCTTTGACCATACTGATGGAGCCAACTCGATGCTTCTGAAAACCCTTAGCCACGCCCTGGTCCTGCTCGCTACCCTGGCGATGACCAGCCTGGTGGCGAACGCCGACACCGGCCGCGTCGATGACACCCAGTCGATCACGAGCAAAACCCTTGGGCAGGCCGTCAAATACACGATCTACCTGCCGCCCGACTACGGCCACTCAGCCCGTTCGTACCCGGTGCTGTATATGATGCACGGCGGTGACGATGGGCGTTACAACGACTGGTTCGTGCAGGACAACCTCGGCGCCGTGCTCGACCGCCTGATCAACGAAGGGGCGATCCCGGCGATGATCGTCATCACCCCCGATGGCTTGCGTAACCCCGAGAACAAATACGCCACGTATTTCATGAACGATGCGGACGGCAAATTCCAGTGGGAGACGATGTTCATCCAGGAATTTATCCCGGCCATGCAGAAGCAGTACCGCATCCTCGATGACAAGCGCTTCCGTGCTATCGGCGGGTTGTCCATGGGCGGGTTTGCCTCGTTGATGTATGCCTTCAAGTACCCCGACCTGTTCAGTGCGGTCGCGGTGATGAGCGCTGCGGTACGCACCGACGAGCAGATCACCCAGATGGATGCGGCCGGTTACGAGCGCCGCTATGGGCATGCCTGGGGCGAGGGGTTGGTTGGCGAACAAAGGCTCAATGCGCAATACCGCCACAAAAACGTGCTGGACCTGGTCAAGAGCACGCCGGTGGCCGACATCAAGAAAACCAAGTACTACCTTGACGAGGGCACCAACGACCCGTTCTTCCTTGGCAATGTGTTGCTGCACCTGGAGTTCAACAAACTTGGCGTGGCGCACCAGTTCCTGGCCCGGCCCGGTGCGCACAATTACGATTTCTGGGCGCCGGGTTCCGAGCCTTTATTGAGGTTTGTCGGGTTGAACTTCCAGGAACGTAGCGTGCAGTGATCAGCCGGGGCTGATCATGCTTTCCGGCCGCACCCGTTGGTCATACTCTGCGGCGCTGATCAGCCCCAACTGCACCGCCGCCTCCTTGGGTGACAAGCCTTCATCCGCCGCCTTGCGGGTGATTTGCGCCACGCGGTCGTAACCCAACAGCGGGTTCAGTACCGTCGCCATCAACAACGAATGCTCCACATTGCGCGCCAACTGTGGGCGGTTCAGCTCCAGGCCGCTCAGCAGCTTGTGGGTGAACAGGCTGACGCAGTCGCTGAGGACCTCGATCGAGTGCAGCAGGTTGTGGATCAGCACCGGCTTGGCCACGTTCAATTCGAAGGTACTGGAAGCGCCCGCCAGGGTAATGGTGGTGTGATTACCCATCACCTGCATCGCCGCCTGCACCAGCACTTCGGCGATGGTCGGGTTGCGTTTTCCGGGCATGATCGAGGAGGTCAGGCCATCGTCCGGCACGATCAATTCACCCAGGCCGCAACGCGGACCCGAACCGAGCAGGCGGATGTCATTGGCAATCTTGGTCAAGGAAACAGCCAGTACATTCAGCGCCCCGGAGGCTTCGACCAGGGCATCGTGGGTGCCCATGCCTTCGAATTTGCAGGGGTTGGTTTCGAAGGGTTCGCCGGTGAGTCGGCTGATTTCTTCGCAAAACGCCAGGTCAAAACCGACCGGTGTGTTCAACCCGGTGCCCACCGCCGTGCCGCCCTGGGGCAGCAGGCGCAGGCGCGGCAGGCAGGCTTCGATTCGCGCGATGCCATGCTGGATCTGCTGGGCAAACGCACCAAAGGCCTGGCCCTGGCTCATCGGCACCGCATCCATCAGGTGGGTGCGGCCGATTTTCAGCACGTCCTGCCAGGCCTGTGCCTTGGCGTTGAGTCCATCGCGCAGATGGCCCAAAGCAGGCAGTAGGCGACCGCGCAGTTCCAGCACCGTGGTCAAATGCATCACCGTGGGGAAACTGTCGTTGGACGATTGCGAGCGGTTCACATGGTCATTGGGATGTACCGGCGACTTGCTGCCCAGTTCACCGCCAAGCGCGAGGTTGGCGTGGTTGGCGATGACTTCGTTGGCGTTCATGTTGGTCTGGGTGCCGGAACCGGTCTGCCAGACCGACAGCGGGAAGTGCAGGTCAAGGTCGCCGTTGGCCAAGGCCTGCGCCGCCAGTTCGATCGCGTGTGCCAGGCTCGGGGCCAGCGCGCCGAGCCGTGCATTGGCGCGGGCACACGCGCGTTTCTGTTGGCCAAAGGCGCGGATCAGGCTGGCGGTGAACGGCTGTTTGCTGCCGAACACCTCCAGTGCTCGTTGGGTCTGTGCGCCCCAGTAACGGTCGGCCGGGATCGACACCGGGCCGAACGCGTCATGTTCGATTCGCAGAGCAGTCATCACCAGGCTCCGTTAAAGCGCCGCGCCGGCAGCACGGCCGAGCACGCGTTGATATTCATCCTGGGCGGTCTGCTGGGAGAACTCGCCAGACCACTTGGACACCACCACCGTCGCCACGCTGTTGCCGATGGTGTTGCAGGTGGCAATCGCCATGGACATGAAACGGTACACGCCAAACAGCAGCGCCAGCCCTTCTGCCGGCAGCACGCCGATAGCAGTGACGGTTGCGGCAAACACCACGAAGCTGCCACCCGACACCGCCGCCGCGCCCTTGGAGGTCACCAGCATGATCGCGATGATGCCCAGCTGTTGCTCCCAGCTCAGCGGCACGCCGTAGGCGTTGGCGATAAACAGCACGCACAGCGACATGTAGATCGATGTGCCGTCGAGGTTGAACGCGTAGCCGGTGGGCAACACCAGGCCGACGCTCTGCTTGGAGCAGCCGAATTTTTCGAGCTTTTGCAGCAGACGCGGCAGGGCGCTTTCCGACGATGCGGTGCCGAGCACGATGAAGATTTCATCCTTGATGTAGGTGAGGAAGCGCCACAGGCTGAAGCCGCTCAACCGGCACACCGCGCCCAGCACCACAAAGATAAAGAACGCAATGCCGACGTAGAACATCAACACCAGGTTGGCCAGGGACATCAGCACCGCGGTGCCATTGCTGCCCACGGCATACGCCACCGAACCGAAGGCCCCCAGGGGCGCGAACTTCATGATCAGGTTGATGAACTCGAAGAAGCATTCGGAGATGCGGTTCAGGCCGTCTTCGATCACTTCACGGCGCTCGGGCTTCAAGGCCAGCAGGGCGAAACCGAACAACACCGAGATCACCAGCACCTGTAACAGTTGGCCACCGGCGAAGGCACCGACGAAATTGTCCGGGAAGATGCCGTAGATGAAGTCCATGGTCGACGCGGGCGCATGGCCCTTGGCAACCGCAGCACTGGCGGCGGCAGCGGCGGCACTGCTCGGGTGCGCGTCGTGCATGCCGGAGCCGATCTGCAACAGGTTGCCCCACAGCAGACCGATGGCCAGGGCGATGGTGGACACCACCTCAAAGTAGATCAACGCACGCAGGCCGACCTTGCCGACGCGTTTGATATCACCGGCCGAAGCGATGCCGTGGACCACGGTGAAAAACACCAGCGGCGCGACAGCGGTCTTGATCAGCTTGAGGAAGATATCGCCGAGGATCTTGAAACTGGCGGCCAGTTCCGGGGCGAGAAAGCCGAAGGCGATCCCGAGGAACATGGCGGCGACGACCTGGAAAGTCAGGTCCTTGTAGAGCGGTTTTTTTGCGGGGGTGGATGACATGTCTGTGATCTCATTGTTGTTATTGGCTGTGTTTAAACGATGTGTCAGGAGCCTGGCTTTTGTGGTGAGCGAGCTTGCCTCGCGCGGGGCAAGCCCGCTCACTACAAAAACCCGATGTGCCCTAAAGATCAGCGTTTGACTGAGCCTGGGCGCGCCAGCGCGATATCGACCATCTGTGGCGCCAGCCCCAGGTAGTTGGCCGGGTCGGTCAGGCGTTGCAGTTCGGCCAGGTCCAGTTGCGCGGTGGCTTCGCCCTGGGCGAGGAGAGCGTCGAGCAGGCTGGTGCCCTGGTCATTGGCCATGCGGCACGCGGCGTAGACCACATCGTGGGCGACCTGGCGGCCGAGGGCCGGGGCGAGGCCCATCATCACGGCTTCGGCGACGATCAGGCCCTGGGTCATGTCGAGGTTCTTGCGCATGCGTTCGGGGCGCACTTCCAGGCCGGCGAGCATGAAGGTCGCCTGGCCGAGGGACGCGGCGCTGAGGGCGAAGGCTTCGGGGATGGCGATCCACTCCGCCTGCCACGGGCCGGTGGAGCGTTCGAAGTCCTGGATCATCGCATCGAGCATCAGCCCGGCGTGTTGGCGCACGCCCTTGGCGGCGGCGTACATCAGCTCGCAGGAAATCGGGTTGCGCTTCTGCGGCATGGTGCTGCTGGCGCCACGGCCTTTTACGAAAGGTTCGTACACTTCGCCCAGTTCGCTGGTCATCATCATCATGATGTCGAGGGCGATCTTACCCAGGGAGCCGGTGACCAGACCGAGGAAGTTCAAGGTTTCGGCCAGGCCATCGCGGGCCACGTGCCAGGTGGCTTGCGGCACGCCCAGGCCCAGTTCGGCCATCAAGGCTTCCTGTACTTCCAGGCCCTTGTCGCCGAGGGAGGCGAGGGTGCCGGCGGCCCCGGCGAACTGGCCGATTTCGACGCGTGGACGCAGCTCCACCAGGCGCTCGGCGTGGCGATCGAACATGCTCAACCACACCGCGCACTTGTAGCCGAAGGTGATCGGCAGCGCGTGTTGCAAGTGGGTGCGGCCCGCCATCGGTGTGTCGCGATAGCGCTCGGCCAGGCCGGCGAGCAAGCCGCGTACGGCCTGGATATCCCGCTCGACGATGGCCAGCGCAGCGCGGACCTGCAGGACCACGGCGGTGTCCATGATGTCTTGGGTGGTGGCGCCCCAGTGCACATAGCGGCCGGCTTCACCGCAGATCTTCGACAGTTGCTCCACCAACGGCAGGATCGGGTAACCCACGATCTCGGTCTCGTGTTGCATCAGCGCCAGGTCCAGGGCCTCGTATTTCGATAGCGTGGCGATCTGCTCGGCGGCCTCGTTTGGGATCACGCCGCAACGGGCTTCGGCGCGGGCCAGGGCGACTTCCACTTCGATGTAGCGTTCGATCAGGGCTTTATCGGAAAACACACCGCGCATTTCGGCGGTGCCGAACATGTCACGGAACAGGGCGGAATCAAAAACGGTGCTCGACATGGGAAAATCCTAATTGTTATTTTTAAACCATACATATTTAATATGTCCGTACATTATGATTACGCCTGTGCTGATACACTGTCAACTCGACAACGAGGGTAAAAATGGAAAGCGTGAGCCAGAGGCGTTATGCGGCGGTTGCCAAGGACTTGATCGATCAGATTGGCAGCGGCCATTACCCGGTAGGGTCGTTGTTGCCGACCGAGTTCGAACTCTGCTCGCTGTACGCGGTGAGCCGGCACACCGTGCGCGCGGCCATCGATCAGTTGCAGGGGCAGGGCATGGTCTCGCGGCGCAAGCGCGTGGGCACGCGGGTCGAAGCCGCCTCACCCCAGGGCGGGTATTCCCAGGCGATGGCGTCGGTGGCCGACCTGGTGCAGGTGGCCGAAACTCATATCCGCGATATCCAGGACGTTCGCGAGTTCGTCGCTGATATCGCGTTGGCACGGCGCCTGGGGCTGGAACCGGGCGGGCATTACTTCTGCGTGTCGAGCATCAAGGTCGATGCCAGCGCCGGCAACGCACCGTTGTGCTGGACCGATGTGTACGCCGAGCAGACCTATGCCGAGGTAATTCCCGAAGCGCGCAAGCACCCGGATGAACTGATCGCCGCGTTGATCGGCAAGGCGTTCTCGCGGCATATCGATGTGGTGGACCAACAGGTGCGGCCGGTGCAGCTGTCAGCTGAGTTGGCCGCCAGCCTCAAGGCGCAGGGCGGCGCGTTGGGGCTCAATATCATCCGCCAGTATCGCGACGAGGCTGGCGGGGTGATCGCGGTGTCGGAAACGGTCTACCCCGCAGACCGTTTTACCCTGACCATGCAGATGAAGCGCGACAAACGTTAGGCCACGTTGAAAAACGCCACCTTGGTACTCAAGCGATCTGCCAGCTCCGCCAGTTCGTGATTGGAATGCTCCACCTGCTCCGAGCCCGCCGCCGATTGCACGGTGGAGCTATGGATGCGTGTGACATTCTGCGCAACTTCTTCCGCCGCCGCGCTTTGCTGCACCGAAGCACTGGCGATCTGCGCGTTCATCGCATTGATCGCACCCACTTCCTGGCTGATCTTGCCCAGGGCCACCTGTGAATCGCGGGTCTGCGCCACGGTGACCTGGGCCAGGCTGCGGCTGCGTTGCATGATATCGGCGGCGTCCTGGGTGCCGCTTTGCAGCTTGCCGATCATGTCGCGGATCTCCTGGGTCGATTCCTGGGTGCGTGTCGCCAGCGAGCGCACTTCATCGGCCACCACCGCAAAACCACGGCCATGTTCACCGGCCCGCGCCGCTTCGATGGCCGCGTTGAGTGCCAGCAGGTTGGTTTGGGCGGCGATGGCGTTGATCACTTCGATCACGGTTTCGATGCTTTCACTGTCGCTGGACACTTGGTTGACCCGGCTGGTGGCCTGGTCGAGGATGGTCGCGAGTTCTTCGATAGCCACGCTTACTTCGCCGACCAGGCGGTGGCCACTGTCGACTTCTGCGTCTGCCAAAATAGTCGCCTTGGACGCAGCGGACGCGTAGCCCGAGACCTCGCTGACCGAGGCCGCCATTTGCGTAATTGCAGCCGCTACGTGCTGGGCTTCGCTGGTTTGCAGGGTGATCTGCTGACGGTTGTCGCTGGCTACGGACAACAGGGTGACCGAAGCGTGACGCAGGGCTTGGGCTGCCGAGCGTACTTCGGTGATGGTGTCGCCCAGGCGCGCCAGGGCGTTTTTCAAAATACCCATCACGCTGTCGGGGTAGCGGGTTTCGATAGGCTGGTTCAAGTCGCCATTGGCCAGGCGACGGATCGCCTCGGCGACTTCTTCCGGCTCGGCGCCAAGGGTGGCCTTGACCTTGCGGATGATCAACAGGGAAACCAGCACGCTCAAGAGGATCGCGACGGCGCTGGCCAGCAGCATCAGCACGGCAAAGTTACTGGCGGCGGCTTGCACCGTGTCCAGGCGTTGCTTGATCTGGGCTTCTTCGAAGTCGATCAGGGCATTCACGCGTTTGAGCCATTCGGTGTAGTGAGCCGACGACTGGGCCAGCAGCAAGTCCTGGGCGCCGGCGATGTCATTGCCGCGACGCAGGCTGATCACCCGTTCGGTGGAGGCCAGGGCCTGGGTCTCGATGGCCTTGATATCAGCCAAAAGACGGGACTCTTCGGCGCTGGCGGCGGCGTTGGCGAACAGGCGATCCATCATCACCGCAGAGTCCTGGTAATCGCGCTTGAGCTGGTCGATCTCGGCCAGGTGGCGGTTGATCGACGGTTCATCCTTGACCAATACGGCATCGCGGATGGCGATGGCGCGGTTGTGCACGCTGCCACGGAAATTGATCGCATAGCGCTGCACCACGGCGGCTTTTTCGGCCACGTCCTTGAGGGTGCTGTCGATAAAACCCACGCGCTGGATACCGACGGCGGTGATCAGCACCAGCAACGACAGGGTGGACGCAAAGCCCAGTCCGATACGCATCGCCAACGAGACAGGTTTTTTCATGGAAAGCTCGATATTCAGGGAGTTGAGAGGTGATGGCTAATAGCTATCTTCGCGGGGGAATCTATCGACCCGCCTGTCACGCGTCCAATCAGAAATTGCTGACCCTGCCATCGAGCGAATTGATGGAATAAAACCTGGATATCCCGAATGCCTGCGCGACGCTTGCCGGGTGGTGGAACCCGAAAGCACAGGAAGATGGGATCCACTTACGGTATAACCCTCGGACGCTTTAGTGATCCGAGGCCCCGTTTTTCATGCAAAGCCCTCTGCAACGCCCGCTGTGGCAGATCTACCTGATCTTTCTGGCACCGATGGTGCTGTCCAACTTCCTGCAAAGTTTTTCCGGCACCCTCAACGGCATCTATGTCGGGCAAATGCTCGGCACCCAAGCATTGGCGGCGGTGTCGGGCATGTTCCCCATTGTGTTTTTCTTCATTGCCTTGGTGATCGGCCTGGGGGCGGGCGCCTCAGTGTTGATCGGCCAAGCCTGGGGGGCGCAGGAAACGGGGATGGTCAAGGTGATTACCGGAGCAACCTTGACGCTGGGCGCGCTGGTGGGTGTGATCGCAGCGGTGCTGGGCAGTCTGTTTGCGCGCCCGGCCTTGCAGGCGTTAGGCACGCCGGTTGATGTGCTGGACGATGCGGTCGGCTATGCGCAGAAGATGATGTTGATCATGCCGTTATTGCTGGTGTTCATCCTCTACACCCAGTTGCTGCGTGGCGTCAGCGACACGATCTCGCCGTTGCTGGCGTTGATGGTGTCGACCCTGGTCGGCCTGTTGCTGACCCCGGCCCTGATTGGCGGCTGGATCGGGCTGCCGCCCATGGGCATCCAGAGCGCGGTGTATGCCGGGCTGGTGGGTAACGCCCTGGCCATGCTGTTTTTGATCTTGCGCCTGCGCCACAAGAATCATGTGATGGCGCCCGATCGTGAGTTGCTTGCGGCCTTGCGCCTGGACCGCGTGATTCTCGGAAAAGTCCTGCGCATCGGCTTGCCCACCGGCCTCCAGATGGTAGTGCTGTCGCTGTCGGAATTGGTCATCCTTGCCCTGGTCAACGGCCACGGCTCCCAGGCCACGGCGGCGTATGGCGCGGTGACACAGATCGTCAACTACGTGCAGTTCCCGGCCTTGTCGATTGCCATCACCGCTTCGATCCTGGGTGCCCAGGCGATTGGTGCCGGGCGGTTGGAGCGTATCGGGCCGATTCTGCGCACGGGGTTATTGATCAACCTGTGTCTCACCGGTGGCCTGATTGTATTGGGTTATGTGTTGTCCCACTGGTTGCTCGGGCTGTTCATTACCGACGATGCGGCACGGGTCAACGCTGAGCACCTGCTGCATATCATGCTGTGGAGCATCCTGGTGTTTGGCTTCCAGGCGGTGGTGGGCGGGATCATGCGGGCCAGCGGTGTGGTGCTGATGCCGGTGGTGATTTCGATTTTCTGCGTGCTGTGCGTGGAGCTGCCGATGGCTTACCTGTTCAACGCGCATTTTGGCCTGGAAGGCGTGTGGATGGCGTTCCCGGTGACCTACCTGGCCATGCTGGCCTTGCAGACCGCGTATTACCGGTTGGTGTGGCGACACAAGCAGATCAAGCGGTTGGTGTGAGGCTCAGGCCGCGCAGCAGCAGTTCAAGACCTAACAGGCCCTGTTCGAGTCGCTCGTCCGGGTGTTCATCCCGGGCGATCCACAGGGCAGTGCTGACCAGGCTGCCGTTGATCAGTTGCGCCAGCGCAAGGCTCGGGACGTGGGGGACGGCTCCAGCCTGCATCAACGCCTCAATCAGTTGGCGCAATGACTCCACGCAGTGTTGCTGGGAGCCCGTGTCACCCAGCACGGCCGGCGCATCCTGCAATACGATGCGTTGGATTTCGTCATCCTGTGCCATGCGCAAGTAGGCACGGCAACGTTCGCAAAAGCCGCTCCAGAGGTCTGAAGCTTCATCTGAGATGCGCTGTAAACGCGCGTCCATCTCGCTGTCGAGTTGGGCAACCACGGCGGCCAGCAGACCTTTCTTGTCCCCAAAGTGATGGTACAGCGCCCCTCGGGTCAGGCCGGCACGGGCGGTGAAGTCGTCCATCGATGTATTCGCGTAACCTTGTGTAGCAAAAGCCTGGCGCGCGCTGGCAATCAGCCGGGCGCGGGTGTCTTCGATCATTTCGGCACGGGCTCGGCTCATGGTAGGGCTCACAATCGACAAGGGAAAGATTGACATACGCCGCGTATGTTAAGCATGATTTATCACATACGCACCGTATGTATTTTGCCTCGATTCTTGCGGATAGCAAGTTTCGGGGCATTCATGAAGAGGTCGAGCAGGATGGCAAACCCTTACGCCGAGTTGTTCCAGGTCCCTGGCGCCCGGGCTTTTGTGCTGGCGGGCATGCTGGCGCGCATGCCGGTATCGATGACGGGGATCGGTTTGATCACCATGCTCTCGCAGGTGCATGGCGGCTATGGCCTGGCGGGCTCGGTCGCAGCGGTCTTTGCCTTGGCCACGGCGTTTTGTGCGCCGCAGGTGTCGCGGCTGGTGGACCAATACAGTCAGGGCCGAGTGCTGCCGATTGCCGCATTGATGGGTGGCGGGGCGTTGTTGATGTTGCTGCTGTGTACGCGTCTGCAAGCACCGAACTGGCTGCTGTTCCTGTTCGCCGCGTTGGCCGGATGCATGCCCAACATGTCGGCCATGGTGCGGGCGCGCTGGACCGAGGTGTACCGGGGCCAGCCCAAGCTGCAAACCGCGTTTGCCCTGGAGTCGGTGCTGGACGAGGTGTGCTTTATCATCGGCCCGCCGATTTCGGTCGGGTTGAGCGTCGTGCTGTTTCCGGAGGCGGGGCCTTTGGTCGCCGCGTTGTTGCTGGCGGTGGGTGTCACCACCTTTGTATTGCAGCGTGAGACCGAACCGCCCGTGCATGCACATCAGGGCAACCACGGTCGCTGGCTGATTGCGTCACCCTCGGTGCTGATCCTGATGATCCTGCTGCTGGCCATGGGCGTGATTGTCGGCGTGGTGGATGTGGTCAGCGTCGCCTTTGCCCAGCATCAAGGCCGGCCGGCGGCGGCGAGCATCGTGTTGTCGGTGTACGCCATTGGCTCGTGCCTGGCAGGGCTGGCGTTCGGCACCCTGAAACTCCAGGCGTCGCTGCCCCGGCAGTTCCTGTTCTGCGGCATGGCGACGGCGTTGACCACCTTGCCATTACTGCTGGTGACTAACATTCCGGGGCTCGCGGTGGCGATCTTTATCTCCGGGTTGTTCTTCGCCCCTACGTTGATCGTGTCCATGGCCCTGGTGGAGCAGATCGTACCCGCCAGCCGCTTGACCGAAGGCATGACCTGGCTGATCACCGGCCTCAGCATTGGCGTGGCCATTGGCGCTGCCAGTTCCGGGTGGATGATCGACCACTTTGGCGCCACCAGCGGGTTCTACGTGGCGTTGGCGGCGGGCGCGGTGGTGCTGGGGGCGGCAGTGTTGGGTTATCGGCGGTTGGGCTAATCAGCTAACCGCAGGGCATGCATCATTGTCATGATGCTGTAAAAACTCGTTCAAGGCCTGGCGCGTCAGGTCATTGAGGGTCACCTTTTTACGGGTTGCCGCCAGGGCTGCCGCCAAGTGCAGGTCATGGCCGACCCGAACATTGAAGGAACCTTTACAGGGCTTCTCCGGGGTATGCCCTAGGGTCTGGCAAGTGACGAGGTAGTCATCCACCGCCTCACGAAATGCAGCGTCCAGCTCAGCGACGGTTTTACCTTCGTAGCTCACCAACGCCTTGATGAACAGAATCTTGCCGAACAGGCAGTTGTCTTCGACGCTGGCTTCGATGGAGCCGATGTAGCCCTTGTGTTTCAGTTGGTTGTTCACTGAATCAGTTCTCCTGATTTCAATTGTTCGATGATCTGGCGCCGAATGTAGTGTTTCAGTTCGTTGCCAGGGTGAGGCTTGTGCAAGGTGATCATTGCACTGGGGTCGCCGATGTCGAACTTGACCCGGCTTCCAGCCCCTTCAATCTGTGTGTAGCCCAGTCGACGCAGCAGCGTTACGAGCTCAGGCCAGGTAAATGCCATGTGCTCATTGAGCAGTTTGGCGAGCAGCTTTTCATTTTTGGACACGGCGTTCCCTGCGTGTAACTAAATGTAGTTGCAAAAAGTGGTGTTCGTCAATGCTAGCTCGGGTTTGGATGTCTTTGCTGAGATTGATGTAACCCTTGATGACACCTCGCTCCACGCCTTCCACTCCCCGCTAATTTTTCCCTGTCCGGTTCGTTTTATAGGGACGACGTGCCTTTGTGCTTCCCGCCTATTGCTCCGGACTCCAAGAAATGAATGCTGAAGACTCCTTGAAACTTGCTCGCCGGTTTATCGGGTTGCCCCTGGAAAAGCGCCAATTGTTCCTGCAGGCCTTGCAGAAAGAAGGGGTGGATTTTTCCCGGTTTCCGATTCCGGCAGGGGTGGAGGCGGAGGATCGCCAGGCGCTGTCCTACGCGCAGCAGCGCATGTGGTTTCTCTGGCAATTGGACCCGGCCAGTGGCGCCTACAACCTGCCGGGCGCTGTACGCCTCAAAGGCACGTTGAACCTGGGTGCGTTGGAACAGGCGTTTTCTAGCCTGGTCGCGCGGCACGAAACCCTGCGCACGGTGTTCCAGCAACAGGCCGATGAGCGCCTGTTGCAAGTGGCGACAGCAACGCCGTTGGCCGTCGATCAACTCGACCTGAGTCACCTGGCTCCCGCTGAGCGCGAACAAGCCGTCAACGACGCCGCGATCCGTCAATCGCTGCTGCCGTTCGATCTGGAGAACGGCCCACCGTTGCGCGTGCAATTGCTCACGCTCGACACGCAGGAGCACGTGTTGCTGCTGACCTTGCACCACATCGTCTCCGACGGTTGGTCGATGAATGTGCTGATTGAGGAGTTCATCCGCTGCTACGACGCCCATGAACGCAATGAAGCACCGCAACTGCCGGCCTTGCCGATCCAGTACAGCGACTACGCCCTGTGGCAACGTCGCTGGTTGGAAGCCGGTGAGCAGGCCCGCCAATTGGAGTACTGGCAGGCGCGCCTGGGCGATGAACACCCGGTACTGGAACTGCCCACGGACCGCCCACGCCCTGCCATGCCGAGCTACCAGGGCACACGCCATAACTTCGCGATTGAACCCGCGCTGGCTGTACAACTGCGCAGCGTTGCGCAAAAACACAACGTTACCCTGTTCATGCTGTTGCTCGGCGCGTTCAACGTGTTGCTGCATCGCTATACAGGGCAAGGCGATATCCGTGTCGGCGTGCCAATCGCCAACCGCAACCGTACTGAAGTCGAAGGGCTGATCGGCTTTTTCGTCAACACCCAAGTGCTGCGCACCGAGCTGAGCGGGCAAACCCTTATCACTGAGCTGCTGCAAAGCATCAAGGAGCATGCACTGGGCGCCCAGGCCCATCAGGAATTGCCGTTCGAGCGCCTGGTGGAGGCCCTCAAGGTCGAGCGCAGCCTCAGCCATACGCCGTTGTTTCAGGTCATGTACAACCACCAGCCGGTGGTCGCTGATATTGCGAGCGTCAGCACGGCCTCTGGCCTGGAGCTGGCGCTGGTGGAGTGGCAAAGCCGCACCACTCAGTTCGACCTGACCCTCGACACCTATGAAAAATCCGGCACCCTGCACGCCGCGTTGACCTACGCCAATGACCTGTTCGACGCGGCGTCCGTCGCGCGCATGGCCGGGCATTGGATCCGCTTGCTGCAAGCCATGGTGGCTGACGGTGAGCAGCGCATCGGTGAGTTGCCGATGCTGGATGCGGATGAGCAGCAAGTGCTGGTCCTCAACTGGAACCAGACCGCCGAGGCTTATCCGACCGAGCGCGGCATCCATCACCTGATTGAAGACCAAGTGCAGCTCGCGCCCGACGCGCTCGCGCTGGTGTTCGGTGCCACAACGCTGACCTATGCGCAGTTGGATGCTCGCGCCAACCAGTTGGCCCATGCCTTGCGCGAGAAGGGCGTAGGCCCGGACGTGCTGGTCGGCATCTGCGTGGAGCGCTCGATTGAAATGGTGGTCGGTCTGCTGGCCATTCTCAAGGCGGGTGGCGCCTACGTCCCGTTGGATCCTGAATATCCTCAGGAACGCCTGGCCTACATGATCGAAGACAGTGGCATTCAGTTGTTGCTCAGTCAGCACAGCCTGTTGCCAAACCTGCCTGTCGAGGGCATTCAGGTGATTGCCCTGGACCAGCCCGCCAACTGGCTCGATGGCTACAGCACCGACTCGGCAAACGTCACCCTTCACGCGCTGAACCTGGCCTACGTGATCTACACCTCCGGCTCCACCGGCAAGCCCAAGGGCGCCGGCAACAGCCATCGCGCGCTGGTCAACCGCCTGTGCTGGATGCAGCAGGCCTATGGCCTGGACGCCAGCGATGCGGTCCTGCAGAAAACCCCGTTCAGCTTTGACGTCTCGGTGTGGGAGTTCTTCTGGCCGCTGATGACCGGCGCACGCCTGGTGGTCGCGGCGCCTGGCGAGCATCGCGAACCGGCACGCCTGATCGAGACGATTGGGCAGCACCGCATTACCACGTTGCACTTCGTGCCCTCGATGCTCCAGGCGTTTATCCATGAGCCGGGCGTGCAGGCTTGCACCCGCCTCAAGCGCATCGTATGCAGCGGCGAAGCCTTGCCGCTGGATGCGCAATTGCAGGTGTTCGCCAAGTTGCCCCAGGCCGGTCTGTTCAACCTCTACGGGCCGACCGAAGCAGCCATCGACGTCACCCATTGGACCTGCGTCGACGAAGGCGCCGACAGCGTGCCCATCGGCCGCCCCATCGCTAACCTCGGCACCTACGTGCTCGATGCCCAGCTCAACCCGGTTCCCGCTGGCGTCAGCGGCGAGCTGTACCTGGGCGGCACTGGCCTGGCTCGTAGTTATCATCGACGTCCGGCACTTACTGCCGAACGTTTTGTGCCCAGTCCTTTCGGTGACGGCACGCGTCTGTACCGCACGGGTGACCGCGTGCGTCAGCGCGCCAATGGCGTCATCGAATACCTCGGCCGCCTCGACCATCAGGTCAAGCTGCGTGGCCTGCGCATCGAGCTGGGTGAAATCGAGACGCGCCTGATGCAGCACCCCTCGGTG
This sequence comes from Pseudomonas sp. IPO3749, assembly GCF_013386605.1. Lineage (NCBI taxonomy): Bacteria > Pseudomonadati > Pseudomonadota > Gammaproteobacteria > Pseudomonadales > Pseudomonadaceae > Pseudomonas > Pseudomonas sp. IPO3749. The sequence continues at coordinate 76,557 of NZ_JACARN010000060.1, forward strand.
CGCGAGGCGGTGGTACTTGTGCAGGGCGGCAAGCAGTTGGTGGCCTACCTGGTGCTGGAAGACCAGGCGCCGGTCGATCTCAAGGCCTGGCTGCTGAGCAGCCTGCCGGAGTACATGGTACCCACCCATATAATGTACTTGGCCAAGCTGCCGGTGACCGCCAACGGCAAGCTCGACCGCAAGGCCTTGCCGGTGCCGGATGCTGCGCCACAACAGGCTTATGTCGCACCGGAAAATGACCTGCAAAAAGCCCTGGCTGCCATCTGGAGCGATGTGCTGGGTGTGGAGCAGATCGGCCTGGAAGACAACTTTTTCGAGCTGGGCGGCGATTCGATCATCTCCATCCAGGTGGTCAGCCGTGCGCGCCAGGCGGGGATTCGCCTCAACCCGCGGGACCTGTTCCAGTACCAGAACATCCGCAGCCTGGCGCGTGTGGCGACTTTCGAGCAGGCGACGATCATCGACCAGGGGCCGGTCACCGGCGAGGTGATCCTTACGCCTGTGCAGCACAGCTTTTTTGAGCAGGCGATTCCAGCGCGTCAGCATTGGAACCAGTCGCTGCTGCTGACGCCACGGGAAACCCTGGAACCTGCACGGCTTGAAGCGGCTTTGACCCAACTGATCAACCACCACGACGCCCTGCGCCTGCGGTTTGTGCAACAGGCTGACGGGTGGCGGCAAACCCATGCCGAGCCCGTGACAACGGCTGAGGTGTGGCAAACCCAAGTCGCTGACGACGCTGAGTTGGCCGCACTCTGCGACGAAGCCCAGCGCAGTCTTGACTTTGAGCAGGGCCCGTTGTTGCGTGCTGCCCTGGTGGCGATGGCCGACGGCGCCCAGCGCTTGCTGTTGGTGGTGCATCACCTGGCGGTAGACGGCGTATCGTGGCGCATCCTGCTCGAAGACCTGCAACAGGCTTACCGCAATGCCGCGTTGCCGGCCAAGACCAGTGCCTATCAACTGTGGGCGCAGCAATTGCAGGCCCATGCGTTGACGCTGGGCGAGCAACTGCCGTACTGGCAGGCCCAGACTGTTAGCGCCGATCTGCCGTGCGATAACCCCCAGGGCGGCCTGCAAAACCGCTTGGGCAGCAAAGTCGAAATTCGCCTGAGTACCGAACGTACCCGTCAACTGCTGCAAGACGCGCCAGCGGCCTACCGCACCCAGGTCAACGACCTGCTGCTGACCGCACTCGCACGGGTCATCAGCCGCTGGAGCGAACAGCCCGCCGCGCTGATCCAACTGGAAGGCCATGGCCGCGAAGACCTGTTCGACACGGTTGACCTGAGCCGCACTGTCGGCTGGTTCACCAGCCTGTTCCCGGTACGCCTGCAAGCCGATGGCGAGCTGTCGGGTGCAATCAAATCGGTGAAAGAGCAACTGCGCGCCATACCGCACAAGGGCATCGGCTACGGCCTGCTGCGCTATCTCGGGACGCCTGACGCCCGTGAAGCCCTGTCGAACCTGGCTACACCGCGCATCACCTTCAACTACCTGGGCCAGTTCGACCGCCAGTTCAACGAGTCGGCGCTGTTCGTTCCGGCTGCCCAAGGCAGTGGGCAGGCCCAGGATCCCGAGGCGCCGCTGGCTAACTGGCTGACGGTGGAAGGGCAGGTGTATGGCGGTGAACTGGCCCTGCAGTGGGGTTTCAGCCGTGAGATGTTCGATGTCGCGACGGTCCAGCGCCTGGCGGATGACTACGTGGCCGAACTCAAGGCCTTGATCGAGCATTGCTGCGACACGCCGGCAGGGCAAGTCACCCCTTCCGATTTTCCGTTGGCACGCCTGACCCAGCCGCAGTTGGACGCCTTGCCCATCGCCGGGCCGGCGATTGCCGATGTCTACCCGCTGTCGCCGATGCAGCAGGGTATGTTGTTCCATACGCTGTACGAGCCCGAGGCCGAGGCTTACATCAACCAGTTGCGCCTGGACATCGACGGGTTGGACTTGCTGGCATTCGGTCGGGCCTGGCAGGCCGCGCTGGACCGCCATGACATCCTGCGCAGCAGCTTCCACTGGCTCGGTCTGGAAAGCGCCCACCAGGTGATCCAGCGCCAGGTGGATGTGCAGTTGCAAGTCATCGAAGACATCGACGCCGACTTTGATGCGCTCGCCGCTGCCGAGCGCGGCAAAGGCTTTGTGCTGAATGCGGCGCCGCTGTTTCGCCTGATGCTGGTGCGCGGTGCCGGCACCGCCTGGCATCTGATTTTCACCAGCCACCACATCCTCATGGACGGCTGGAGTAACGCCCAGTTGCTCGGCGAAGTCATCGCTCACTACGCCGGGCAACACGTGCCGACGCCGCTGGGGCAGTTCCGTGATTACCTGGGGTGGTTGCAGCAGCAAGCCTCAGGTGAAGCGTTCTGGAAAACCAGCCTGGCACCGTTGCAAACGCCGACCTTGCTGGCCCAGGCGCTGCGTGTGCCGACCGACGGCAAGGGAATGGCCGATCATCAGGTGCTGCTGAAGGGCGATTTCACGCAGGCCCTCGGTGAGTTTGCCCGCCGCCAGAAAGTCACCCTCAATACTGTGCTGCAAGGCGCCTGGAGCCTGTTGTTGCAACGCTATACCGGGCAAGACTGCGTGGCCTTTGGTGCCACTGTCGCAGGCCGCTCGGCGCCATTGCCGGGGATCGAACAACAACTGGGCCTGTTCATCAACACACTGCCCATCATCAGCACAGCCTCGCCCGCGCAGTCGGTTGCCGGCTGGCTGAGCGAACTGCAAGCGCTCAACCTGAGCCTGCGCGACCACGAACATGTGCCGCTGTATGACATCCAGGGCTGGGCGGGGCAGCAGGGTAGTGCGCTGTTCGACACCTTGCTGGTGTTTGAAAACTTCCCGGTGGCTGAAGCCTTGAAACAAGGCGCTCCCGCCGGCCTGGCGTTCGGCCGCCTGCACAACCATGAACAGACCCACTATCCGCTGACCCTGGGGATTGAGTTAGGCACCAGCCTGCGCCTGGAGTTTGGCTATGACCAAGCGCGTTTCAGCGCACAGCAGGTCGCTCGACTGAGTGGCAACCTGCAACATTTGCTGGTTCAGATGCTCGCCGATGCCCAGGCACCGCTTGGCAATCTGCGTCTGCTCGACACCGTTGCCCAGCGCGACGTGCTCGCCCTCAGCCAGTCGGCAGGTGCCGCACAAAATGACCTGCGCGTGCACGAACGTATCGCCGCCCAGGCCGCTGCCACGCCGGAGGCGCTGGCGGTACAAGCAGGCGATGCACGCTTGAGCTATGCACAGCTCAATGCTCACGCCAACCGTCTGGCCCATCGCCTGTTGGCGCTGGGCGTTGGGCCTGGCCAACGCGTCGGCCTGGCGGCTCGACGCGGTCCGCAATTGATTGTCAGCTTGCTCGCCGTGCTCAAAAGCGGCGCCGCCTATGTGCCGCTCGACCCGAGCTACCCGGTGGATCGCCTGACCTACATGCTGTCGGACAGCCGCCTCGATCTGCTGCTCAGCGAAATCGGGTTGCTTGCCGACCTGCCGCTGCCTCAAGGGCTGGAGCGTGTGGACTTCACCGCCTCCGGCACAGAGTTGGCAGACTACCCGTCGACCAATCCACTCAATCACACAAGCGCCGCTGACCTTGCGTATGTGATCTACACCTCCGGCTCCACTGGCCAGCCCAAGGGTGTGGCCATCGATCATGCCGCCCTCGGTCAATTCTGCGACAGCGCCGAGGCCTACAGCCGCTTGAGTGCTGCGGACCGCGTGCTGCAATTCGCGACCTTCAGCTTCGACGGTTTCGTCGAGCAATGCTACCCACCCCTGTGTGTCGGCGCTGCGTTGATCATGCGCGGCGATGAGCTGTGGGACGCCGGGCAATTGGCCCGGGAAATCGTCGAGCAAGGCGTGACCCTGGCGGATTTGCCGGCCGCTTACTGGTACTTGCTCGCCAAGGAATGTGCTGTCGACCCACGCCGCCTGGGCAACCTGCGCCAAGTGCATGTGGGCGGCGAGGCGATGTCGGTGGAAGGGCTGCGCGCCTGGCACGCCGCTGGCCTGGGCAATGTGCGCCTGGTCAATACCTACGGGCCTACCGAGGCAACGGTGGTGTCCAGCGTGCACGACTGCCAGTTGGCGGATGCCAGCGACGCGTTTGGCGTGCCGATTGGCCGGGCGATCCAGGGGCGCTCCTTGTATGTGCTGGACAGCGGTTTCGACCTGTTGGCAACAGAGGGTGTTGGCGAATTGTGCATCGGCGCCGAACACGGCCTGGCCCAGCGCTATTTCGACCGTCCGGCGCTGACCGCTGAACGCTTCTTGCCGGACCCGTTTTCTGCCGTGCCGGGTTCGCGTCTCTATCGCAGCGGCGACCTGGCCCGTTACAACGCGGCGGGTGCGCTTGAGTATGTCGGGCGCATCGATCATCAAGTGAAGATCCGTGGTTTCCGCGTGGAAATGGGCGAGATCGAAGCCAGCCTGCAAGCCGTGCCGCAGTTGCGCGAAGCCGCCGTCATCGCGCAGTCGAGTGCGACGGGCACGCAATTGGTGGCGTACGTGGTGCCCGTCAATGGGCAGTCCCTGGACTTGCCCGCATTGGCCGCCACCTTGCGCCAGTCCCTGCCGGACTACATGGTGCCGGGGCATTGGGTCATCCTCGATGCGTTGCCGTTGAACAGCAACGGTAAGCTCGACCGTCGTGCGCTGCCGGCCCCCGACCTGAATCAAGCGCGCCAGGCCTATGCGGCCCCGCACAATGCCCTGCAAATGCAACTGGCCGCCATCTGGCAAGCCGTGTTGCAGGTGGAGCAGGTGGGCCTCAATGACCACTTCTTCGAGCGTGGCGGCCATTCGCTGCTGGCCACCCAAGTGGTCTCGCGGGTACGCCATGACCTCAAGCTGGAAGTGCCTTTGCGCACGCTGTTCGAACAGCCGACGCTGGAAGCCTTCGCAGCCGCTTGCGCAGGGTTGCAGGCCACCACGGCACTGCCGCTTGTGGCAGTGACACGTGACCAGCCGCTGGCGCTGTCGTTTGCCCAGGAACGCCAATGGTTCCTCTGGCAACTCGACCCGGCCAGCGCTGCCTATCATGTGCCGAGTGCGCTGCACCTGCGCGGCAAGCTGGATGTCGCGGCGTTGGAGCAGGCGCTCCAGGCCCTGGTGAACCGTCATGAACCGTTGCGCACCACCTTTGTGGAAGAGGGCGAGCACACCTGGCAAGTCATTCATCCAAGCCTGGCTATGCCGATCGAACAGCAGCGCGTGGAGGCCTCGGCCATCGAGCACGCCGTGGCGCAGGAAATCCAGCGCCCGTTCGACCTGGTGACTGGCCCGCTGATGCGCGTCAAATTGCTGGAGGTCGAGCCTGAGCACCATGTGCTGGTAATCACCCAGCACCACATCATCTCCGACGGTTGGTCTATGCAAGTGATGGTCGACGAGCTGGTGGCGCTCTATCAGGGCCACACCCCGTTGGCTGCGCTGCCGATCCAATATGCCGACTATGCCCTGTGGCAACGCGAGTGGATGGCGGCCGGTGAAAAACAGCGCCAGCTCGATTACTGGTGCACACGCCTGGGCACCGAGCATCCGGTGCTGGAGTTGCCCCTGGACCATCCGCGCCCTGCGGTGCAAAGCCATCGCGGCGCGCGCCGGCAAGTCCATCTGGACAGTGGGTTGGTGGCTGAACTCAAGGCCCTGGCCCAGCGTCAGGACGTGACCCTGTTCGTGGTGCTGCTGGCGTCGTTCCAGACCTTGCTGCATCGCTACAGCGGCCAGTCGCAGATTCGCGTGGGCGTGCCGATCGCCAACCGCAATCGCCTGGAAACCGAGCGTCTGGTCGGCTTTTTCGTCAACACCCAAGTGTTACAGGCGGACGTGCACGGGCAGATGGCATTTGAGCAATTGCTCGCCCAGGTCAAGCAGCACGCCCTGCAAGCTCAGTCTCACCAGGACCTGCCGTTTGAACAGCTGGTGGAAGCCCTGCAACCGGAGCGCAGTCTCAGCCACAACCCGCTGTTCCAAGTGATGTTCAACCACCAGGACAACCTGCGCGCCACGTCGGTGCGGTTGCCTGGCCTGGACTTGCAGCCGGTCGACTGGACCGGGCACAGCACACAGTTCGACCTGAACCTGGAGACTGAAGAGTCCGCTGACGGTCTGTGGGCGTCCCTGACCTATGCCACCGACCTGTTCGACGCCGCGAGCGTCGAGCGCTTGGCCGAGCACTGGCAAAACCTGCTGCGCGCCGTGGTGCGCGATGCATCGCAAGCGGTGGACGAACTGGCGATGCTCAACGCGTCGCACTGGCAACAGATGGTCGAGAGCTGGAACGACACGGCTGTCGACTATCCCCGCGAGCGCTGCGTCCAGCAACTGTTCGAGGCTCAAGCCCTGGCACAACCGGACGCGCTGGCACTGCAATTCAATGGCCAAGCCCTCAGCTACGGCGAACTCAACCGCCGCGCCAATCGCCTGGCCCATCGCCTGATCGCGGCCGGTGTGGGGCCGGACGTGCTGGTGGCGGTGCATGTCGAGCGCTCCCTGGAGATGGTGGTCGGCTTGCTGGCGACCCTCAAGGCCGGTGGCGCGTATGTACCGCTCGACCCGCAGTTCCCGGCGGACCGTTTGGCTTACATGCTTGAAGACAGCCGCGCTCGCGTGTTGCTGACCCAGCCACCTCTTGAGGGTCGTCTGGTACAGCCGCAGGGGCTACAGGTGCTGATGGTCGAGGATGCCGACGCTGCCGAGCACAACCCGCACGTCAATGTCACACCGGAACACCTGGCCTACGTGATCTACACCTCCGGTTCCACGGGCAAGCCCAAGGGGGTGATGGTGCGCCACCAGGCGTTGTGCAGCTTTACCTGTGGGATGGCCGACACGCTGGGCATCGTTGCTGAAGCGCGGATGTTGTCGCTGACGACATTCTCGTTCGATATCTTCGCCCTGGAGCTCTTTGTGCCGCTGGCGGTGGGCGCCACCGTGTTGTTGAGTGACCAGGCACTGGCCCTCGACCCGGAAGCGATCATTGACCTGGTGCACAGCCAGTCCGCCAACGTACTGCAAGCCACACCATCGACCTGGCGCATGCTGCTGGAGAGCCCGCGTGCGCCACTGCTGCACGGCATCAAGAGCCTGTGCGGCGGCGAAGCGTTGCCGACGGACCTGGCCCAGCGTCTGCTCGACCTGCGGGGGACTTTGTGGAACCTGTATGGACCGACGGAAACCACCATTTGGTCGGCCGCCCATCGCCTGCACGTGGCGCAGCCTTTGGTCGGGCGGCCTATCGCCAATACCGCATTGTTCATCCTCAACGCCGGGTTGACACCCTGCCCGGTAGGCGCGGCTGGTGAGCTGCTGATCGGCGGCGTTGGCCTGGCGCGGGGTTACCACGAGCGCCCTGCACTGACGGCCGAGCGCTTTGTGCCCAACCCGTATGGCGAGCCCGGTGAGCGTCTGTATCGCACCGGCGACCTGGCCCGCTACCGCGTCGACGGTGTGGTGGAGTACATCGGCCGGGTCGACCATCAGGTCAAGGTGCGTGGGTTCCGCATTGAACTCGGCGAAATCGAAGCCTGCCTGCGCGAGCATGCCGGCGTGCGCGAGGCCGTGGTCCTGGCCGACAACGACCGCCTGATCGCTTATCTGGTCAGCACTGCGCCTGATGCGCCAGAGGTCTACAAGGCCGCCCTGCGCGAACGCCTGCCGGACTACATGGTGCCGGCGCACCTGATGTTCCTCGACAGCCTGCCGCTGACCCCCAACGGGAAGCTGGACCGCAAAGCATTGCCGGCCGTGGACGCATCGCTGCTGAGCAAGGGCCATGTCGCGCCAGTGACGCCACGTGAGCAACAGGTCGCGGCCATTTGGGCCGAAGTGCTGGACCTGCCGCAGGTCGGTCTCGACGACCACTTCTTCGAACTCGGCGGGCATTCACTGCTGGCCACGCGCATCGTGTCGCGGGTTCGCCAGGCTCTGGCGTTGGAAGTGGCGCTCAAGACCCTGTTTGAACACCCGTTGCTGGGCGACTTTGTGCGGGCGCTGGGTGAGGAGGGCGTGACGGCGCCAGCGTTGCTTAAGGTCGATCGCAGCCAACCGTTGCCGCTGTCCTATGCCCAGGAACGCCAATGGTTCCTCTGGCAGTTGGACCCGCACAGCACGGCGTATCACATCCCCAGCGCATTACGTTTGAAAGGCCCGTTGGGCTTGTCCGCACTGCAACGCAGTTTCGACACCTTGCTGGCACGCCATGAAAGCCTTCGCACCCATTTGCGCCAGGACGCCGCTGGCACGGTGCAGGTGATTGAAGACTCGGGCCTGATTGAAATCGACTTGGCCGAAGCAGATGAAGCCAGCCTAAGGGCACGCGTCGCTGGCGTCGTTGCGCAACCGTTCGAGCTGCTGCGCGGGCCGCTCCTGCGTGCCAAGCTGCTGCGCCTGAGTGAAGACGAACATGTGCTGGTACTGGTGCAGCACCACATCGTGTCCGATGGCTGGTCGATGCAATTGATGGTCGAGGAGCTGGTGCAGCTCTATGCCGCCTTCAGCCAGGGGCAGATGCCCGATTTGCCGACCTTGCCGATTCAATATGCCGACTACGCCCTGTGGCAGCGCAACTGGATGGAGGCCGGTGAAAAGGCCCGCCAATTGGCCTACTGGCAGGCCCAGTTGGGCGGCGTGCAGCCGGTACTGGAGTTGCCTTTCGATTACCTGCGCCCAGCGGTTCAAAGTCACCGTGGCGCGCGTCTGGGTATTGAACTGCAGCCGCAGCTCCTGGCCGGTCTGCGTCGCTTGGCGCAGAGCGTCGGCGTGACGTTGCCGATGGTGCTGTTGGCGTCCTACCAGGCGTTGCTGCACCGCTACAGCGGCCAGGAAGACGTGCGTGTCGGCGTGCCGATTGCCAACCGCAATCGCCTGGAAACCGAAGGGCTGATCGGCTTTTTCGTTAATACCCAGGTGCTCAAGGCCGATATCCACGGGCAGATGAGCGTGGTGCAACTGCTGCAACAGGCCCGCCAGCGTTCACTTGAGGCCCAGGCCCATCAGGACTTGCCGTTCGAGCAACTGGTCGAAGCCTTGCAACCTGAGCGCAGCATGAGCCTCAGCCCGCTGTTCCAAGTGTTGTTCAACCATCGCGTGACCTCGGCCGACCATCATTTGCAGCGCCTTGCCGAGCTGGACGTCGAGGTGCTGAGCTGGGATGAAGACGTGGCGCAGTTCGACCTGGCACTGGACGTGGAAGAAAGCCAGGCGACGCTGCGTGCCTCGCTGAGTTACGCCACCGACCTGTTCGCCCCGGCGACTATCGAGCGCATGGCTGGCCACTGGCAGAACCTGTTGCAGGCGATGGTTGCCGATCAACAGCAACCCATCAGCCAATTGAAACTGATGGGCCCGGATGAGCAACAGCACATCCTGCAACTGTGGAACCAGACCGACGCCGGCTTCTCGGCCGAGCGTCTGGTGCACGAGCGGGTGGCTGATCGTGCCCGTGAAACCCCGCAGGCCGTGGCGGTGAAGTTCGATGCACAGACACTCACCTACGGCGAGCTGGACCGCCAGGCCAATCGCCTGGCCCACGCGTTGATCGCCCGTGGTGTCGGCCCGGAAGTGCGCGTGGCGATTGCCATGCCGCGCAGTGCTGAAATCATGGTGGCGTTCCTGGCGGTGATGAAAGCCGGTGGCGTGTATGTGCCGCTGGACATCGAATACCCACGTGACCGCCTGCTCTACATGATGCAAGACAGCCGTGCGCAATTGTTGCTGACCCATAGCCGCGCGTTGCAGCAATTGCCGATTCCCGAGGGCTTGGACACTCTGACGATTGATCGCAGCGAAGACTGGGCTGATTACCGCGACACCGCACCGGACGTGAAACTGGACGGCGACAACCTCGCCTACGTGATCTACACCTCCGGCTCCACCGGCCTGCCCAAGGGTGTGGCGGTGTCCCACGGCCCGTTGGTGGCGCACATCATCGCGACCGGCGAGCGTTATGAAACATCCCCGGTCGATTGCGAACTGCACTTCATGTCGTTCGCCTTCGACGGCTCCCACGAAGGCTGGATGCACCCGTTGATCAACGGCGCCAGCGTGTTGATCCGTGACGACAGCCTGTGGCTGCCGGAATACACCTACCAGCAAATGCATCGCCATAACGTGACCATGGCGGTGTTCCCGCCGGTGTACCTGCAACAGCTGGCCGAACATGCCGAGCGTGACGGCAACCCACCGAAGGTCCGTGTGTACTGCTTTGGCGGTGACGCGGTCGCCCAGGCCAGTTATGACCTGGCGTGGCGCGCGCTCAAACCGACCTACCTGTTCAACGGCTACGGCCCGACTGAAACCGTGGTCACGCCGTTGCTGTGGAAAGCCCGCCGGGGCGATCCGTGCGGCGCGGTTTATGCCCCAATCGGCACCCTGTTGGGCAACCGCAGCGGCTACGTGCTCGACTCGCAGCTCAACCTGCAACCGATCGGCGTGGCCGGCGAGTTGTACCTGGGCGGCGAGGGCGTGGCCCGAGGTTATCTGGAGCGTCCGGCACTGACGGCTGAGCGCTTTGTACCGGACCCGTTCGGCAAGCCCGGTAGCCGCGTGTATCGCAGCGGCGACTTGACCCGTGGCCGCCCGGATGGGGTGGTGGATTACCTCGGTCGCGTCGACCATCAGGTGAAGATCCGTGGTTTCCGTATCGAATTGGGCGAGATCGAGGCGCGCTTGCGTGAGCAGGACAACGTTGGCGAAACCGTGGTGGTCACCCAGGATGGCCCGACCGGCAAGCAACTGGTGGCCTACGTGGTGCCGGCCGATGCCAACCTGGCCGACCAGGCGGAGTTCCGCGACAGCCTGCGCCGCGCCCTGAAAACCCGCCTGCCGGACTACATGGTGCCAGCGCACTTCATGTTCCTGGCGCAGATGCCGCTGACGCCCAACGGCAAACTCGACCGCAAAGGCTTGCCGCAACCGGACGCAAGCCTGCTGCAACAAGCCTATGTGGCCCCGGAAACTGAGCTTGAGCAGCAGATCGCCGCGATCTGGGCCGAGGTGCTGCGCCTGCCGCAAGTGGGCCTGAACGATAACTTCTTTGAAGTGGGCGGCCATTCCCTGCTGGCGATCCAGATTACCTCACGGGTCCAGGCCGAGCTGGGCCTGGAAGTGCCGCTGCTGGAAGTGTTCCAGACCGAAACGCTGCGCGCCTATGTACAGGCCGCCGCCACCTTCCGTGCCGGCAGCGCGGAAGATTTTGATGATCTTCGTGACTTTTTGAGCGAACTAGAGGCGATTTGAACCATGCTTTCCAACCCTAACATCGATCTGGTTTCGCGCTTTCTTCGCCTGCCTCTGGAACAGCGCGAGCAGTTTTACCAGCGTCTGCAAAGCCGGGGCATGAGCTTCGCCCAGTTGCCGATTGCCTCGATCCGCGAGGACGGCCAGCACCTGCCGCTGTCCTACGCCCAGGAACGCCAGTGGTTTCTCTGGCAGTTGGACCCGGACAGTGCCGCCTACCACGTCCCCGGCGCGCTGCGCCTGAGCGGGCGCCTGGACAAGGCGGCCTTGCAACGCAGTTTCGACACTCTGGTGGCACGTCACGCAAGCCTGCGCACGCGCCTGCATCTGGATGGTGAGCAGCGTGCCCAGGAGGTGCTGGCCTGTGCAGAGATTCAAATCGCCGAAAGCGCGGTTGACGAGGCCAACCTCAAGGCATCGGTAGAAGCTGAAATCGCCCGTCCCTTCGACTTGCAGCAAGGCCCGTTGCTACGCGTCAGCTTGTTCGCACTGAGTGAAGAGGAACACGTGCTGGTCCTGGTGCAACACCATATCGTCTCCGACGGTTGGTCGATGGGCGTGATGGTGCAAGAGCTGATGCAACTCTACGCCGCCTACAGCCAGGGCCAGGACTGTGCGTTGGCGCCGCTGCCGATCCAGTACGCCGACTACGCGCTGTGGCAGCGCAGCTGGATGGAAGCGGGGGAGAAGGCCCGTCAACTGGCGTACTGGCGCGAGCAGCTCAGCGGCACGCAGCCGGTACTGGAATTGCCCTTCGACCAACCGCGCCCGGCGCAACAGAGCTTTCGTGGCGCGCGCCAGGACATTGCCTTGGAACCGGCATTGATCGAGGGGTTGAAAGCCCTGGCTCAACGCGAAGGCGTGACGATGTTCATGCTGTTGCTGGCCTCGTTCCAGGCGTTTCTGTACCGCTACAGCGGCCAGCCGGATATTCGCGTCGGCGTGCCGATTGCCAACCGCAACCGTGTCGAGACCGAATCGCTGATCGGTTTCTTTGTTAACACGCAAGTGCTCAAGGCCGACCTCGATGGCCAGATGAGTTTTGCCCAGTTGCTGCAGCACACCAAGCGCCGCGCGCTGGAAGCCCAGGCCCACCAGGACCTGCCTTTCGAACAACTGGTGGAAGCGCTGCAACCCGAGCGCAGCCTGAGCCATAACCCGCTGTTCCAGGTGATGTTCAGCCACCAGGCCAATTCAACGGCCGCCGCGCAGCAGCTACCCGGCCTGCGCGTGGCCAACCTGGAATGGGACAGCCACAGCGCTCAGTTTGATCTGAGCCTGGATACCCAGGAGAGCGGCGAGGGCATCTGGGCCTCGTTGACCTACGCCACCGATCTGTTCAGTGCCGCGACCGTCGCGCGCATGGGTGAACATTGGCTGAGCCTGCTGCGTGCTGCGGTGGCGAACAGCGCGTTGCCTTTGCAGGACCTGGCGACACTCAACGCCCATGAGCGCGAGCAAATCCTCTGTCAGTGGAACGCCACCGAGCGCGACTATCCGCAAGGGCAGTGGGTGCACCAGTTGATCGAAGCCCAGGTGCTGGCGCAGCCGGAAGCACTGGCGCTGTGTTTCAACGACTTGTCCCTGAACTACGCCCAATTGAATAGCCGCGCCAACCGCCTGGCCCATCGCCTGATGGAAGCCGGCGTTGGGCCGGACGTACTGGTGGGGCTGGCTGTGGAGCGCTCCATCGACATGGTGGTCGGCCTGCTTGCCGTGCTCAAGGCCGGTGGCGCCTATGTGCCGCTGGACCCGGAATACCCGCGTGAGCGCCTGGCCTACATGCTGGAAGACAGTGGCGTGAAACTGCTGCTGACCCAGGCGCATCTGCGTGAACAGTTGCCGATTCCCCAAGGCCTGGAAACCCTGCTGTTGGGTGAGTCCGATTACGCCGGCTACAGCGACGCCAACCCAGGTATTGCCCTGGATGGCGAAAACCTGGCCTATGTGATCTATACCTCGGGCTCCACCGGTCAGCCCAAAGGTGCGGGCAACCGTCATTCGGCGTTGCTCAACCGCTTGCACTGGATGCAGGAGGCCTATGGCCTGAGCGCCAGCGACACGGTGCTGCAAAAGACCCCGTTCAGCTTCGACGTGTCGGTGTGGGAGTTCTTCTGGCCGCTGATGACCGGCGCGCGCCTGGTGGTGGCCGCGCCGGGTGATCACCGTGATCCGGCCAAGCTGATCAACCTGATCAATCAACAAGAGGTCACCACGCTGCACTTTGTGCCGTCGATGTTGCAGGCCTTCCTGCAGGATCCGGCGGTGTCGACCTGCCAGAGCCTGCAGCGCATCGTGTGCAGCGGCGAGGCCTTGCCGGTGGACGCCCAGCAGCAGGTCTTCGCCAAGCTGCCGCACGCCGGGCTCTTCAACCTGTACGGCCCGACCGAAGCCGCCATTGACGTGACCCACTGGACTTGCGTTGATGAAGGCCGCGATGTGGTGCCAATCGGCCGTCCGATTGCCAACCTCGGCTGCTACATCCTCGACAGCAACTTCGAACCGGTGCCGGTGGGCGTGCTGGGCGAGTTGTACCTGGGTGGTATCGGTCTGGCGCGGGGTTACCACCGTCGACCGGCGCTCACCGCCGAACGTTTTGTCGCTCACCCGTTCGTCAAGGGCGAGCGCCTGTACCGCACGGGCGACTTGGCGCGCTACCGCGACAACGGTGTGATCGAATACGCCGGGCGTATCGACCATCAGGTCAAATTGCGTGGCCTGCGCATCGAGCTGGGCGAAATCGAAGCGCGCCTGCTGGAACACGCCTGGGTACGTGAGGCCGCTGTGCTGGCGGTCGACGGCAAATACCTGGTGGGTTACCTGGTGCTGCAAAACGCCGGTGATGACTGGCGCGACGCGTTGGGCGCGCACCTGGGTCAACATCTGCCGGACTACATGGTGCCCGCACAATGGCTGGTGCTGGAGCAGATGCCCCTGAGTCCCAACGGCAAGCTGGACCGCAAGGCGCTGCCCAAACCCGAAGCCACTCAGCAGTACGAAGCGCCGCAAAGTGCGCTGGAGCAGCAGATCGCCGCAATCTGGGCCGACGTGTTGGGTGTCGAGCAGGTGGGTTTGAACGACAACTTCTTCGAGCGTGGCGGTGACTCGATCATCTCTATCCAGGTGGTCAGCCGCGCTCGGGCGGCCGGTATTCATTTCACCGCCAAGGCGCTGTTCCAGCACCAGACGGTACGCAGCCTGGCGCGGGTGGCGCAATTGCAGACGGCACAGGTGATCGATCAGGGCCCGGTGCTGGGCGAGACGCCGTTGTTGCCGTTCCAGCAACTGTTCTTCGACATGGACCTGCCGGACCGCCATCACTGGAACCAGTCGTTGCTGCTAACGCCGCGCGAGCCCCTTCTTGCTGAGCCATTGGAAGCTGCGCTTCAAGCGCTCACCCAGCACCACGACGTGTTGCGCCTGAGCTTCAGCCAGCAGGCCGAAGGCTGGACCGCGCGGCATGATGCGCAACCTGCAACGCTGTTATGGCAGGCCAACGTGCAGGACGCCGCTGAACTGCAAACCCTGTGCGAGCGCGCCCAGCGCAGCCTCGACCTGCAACAAGGCGCATTGCTGCGTGCAGTGCTGGCCGAGATGGCGGACGGCTCCCAGCGCCTGCTGCTGGTCATGCACCACCTGGTGGTGGACGGCGTGTCCTGGCGGGTGTTCCTCGAAGACCTGCAATGCCTGTATCGCCAGCAGAAATTGCCGGCCAAAACCTCGTCGTTCAAAACCTGGGCCGAGCGTTTGCAGGCGCATGCCCGCAGCGAATCGATCGAGCCGGAAAAAGCCTTCTGGCTGCAACAGCTTCAAGGCGTGTCGACGGATCTGCCCTGCCGTGATCCGCAAGGCGCACGTCCGGGCCGCCTGGCCCAAACGGTGGTCAGCCAACTGGATACCGAGCGCACCCGGCAATTGCTGCAACAGGCGCCCACGGCGTATCGCACCCAGATCAACGACCTGCTGCTGACCGCCTTGGCACGCGTCATCTGCCAATGGACCGGGCAAGCCTCCAGCCTGATCCAGCTGGAAGGCCATGGTCGTGAAGAGCTGTTCGACGACATCGACCTGACCCGCACCCTGGGCTGGTTCACCAGCCTGTTCCCGGTGCGCCTGACTCCGGCCGAATCCCTCGCCACCTCGGTCAAGCAGGTCAAGGAGCAACTGCGTGCGGTGCCGGACAAGGGCCTGGGCTTCGGCGCACTGCGCTACCTGGGCGACGATGCCACGCGTGAGGTGTTCAGCGCGTTGCCGGTGCCGCGCATCACCTTCAACTACCTGGGCCAGATCGACGGCAGCTTTGACCAGCCGCAAGGGCTGTTCGTACCCTCGGCAGAAAGCTCCGGCACCGAACAAAGCCCGGATGCGCCGCTGGGCAACTGGTTGACGTTGAATGGTCAGGTGTACGGCGGTGAACTGCACATGGGGTGGACGTTCAGTCCGCTGATGTTCGACGCCACACAGATCGAAGCCTTGAGTCTGGCTTTCACCCGCGAACTGACGGCCTTGGTTGAACACTGCTGCACCCCCGGCAATAGCGGCGTGACGGTCTCCGACTTCCCGTTGTCGCGCTTGAGCCAGCAGCAGTTGGAATTCCTGCCGCTGGCCGCCGACGCCGTTGAAGACATCTACACCCTGTCGCCCATGCAGCAGGGCATGTTGTTCCACACCCTGTACGAACAGGCGGCCGGCGACTACATCAACCAGATCCGCGTGACGGCCGATGGATTGGACGTGGCGCGGTTCCAGCAGGCCTGGGATGCCACAGTGCAAGCCCATGACGTACTGCGCAGCGGGTTCTTCTGGGAAGGCCAGCTGGAATGGCCCTGCCAAGTGGTCTACCGCGAAGCCCGTTTGGTCATCGAACACCTCGATTGGCGCGCCATGCCGGAACGCGAGCTGGAATTGCAGAGCCTTCAGGAGGCCCAGCGCCGCCAAGGCTTCGACCTGACCAAGGCGCCCCTTGTGCGCCTGGTATTGGTGCGCACCGATGAGCAACGCCATGAATTGATCTACACCCACCATCACATCCTCATGGACGGGTGGAGCAATTCGCGGCTGTTCGGTGAAGTGCTGCAACGTTATGCCGGTGTCTCGGTGCCTGAAGCGGCCGGGCGTTATCGCGACTACATCGGCTGGCTGCAACAGCGTGATGGCGCAGCGACTGAAACCTTCTGGCGCGAACAACTGAGCGTTCTGCAAGCACCAACGCGCCTGGGCAGCAGCCAGCCGACGGCGGCGGACGGGCATGGCGAGCATCAGCTCAGCCTGGATCGCGCACTGACTGAACGGCTTGAAGCCTTCGCGCGCAATCACAAGGTCACGCTCAACACCCTGATCCAGGCGGCGTGGCTGGTCCTGTTGCAGCGCCATAGTGGGCAGTCGGTGGTGTCTTTCGGTGCCACCGTGGCCGGTCGCCCGGCAGAGTTGGCGGGGGTGGAGCAGCAGATTGGGCTGTTCATCAACACCTTGCCGGTGATCTGTGCGGTGGATGCCCAGCAGACCGTGGCCGACTGGCTGCAAGCGGTGCAGGCGCAGAACCTGGCGTTGCGTGAGCATGAACACACCGGGCTGTACGATATCCAGCGCTGGGCCGGGCAGGGCGGTGAGGCCTTGTTCGATAATATCCTGGTGTTTGAAAACTACCCGGTGTCCAAGGCCCTGGAGCAGAGCGGCGGCAGCGGTATCCGTTTTGGCCTGCCGGATTCGCGCGAGCAAACCAGCTTCCCGCTGACGGTGTTGGTGGACGTCGGTGACACGCTGTCGGTGCAGTTCGGCTTTGCCCGTGCGCATTTCGAGGCAAGCACGGTGCAAAGCTACGGCCGCCATCTGGTCAACCTGCTGCAAGCCATGCTCGACGGCGACCAACAACGCCTGGGCGACTTGGCGATGTTGGAGGTGGCGGAACGCCAACAAGTGGTCGTTGACTGGAACGCCACGGCGCGGGATTACCCGTTGCAGCACTGTGTGCACCAACTGATCGAGCAGCAGGCGGCGCGCACGCCGCACGCCCCGGCATTGGTATTTGCCGAGCAGCGCTTGAGCTACGCCGAGCTGAACCGTCGTGCCAACCGCCTGGCTCATCGCCTGATCGAAGCGGGTGTGGGCCCGGACGTGCTGGTGGGCCTGGCCGTGGAGCGTTCCATCGAAATGGTGGTCGGTCTACTCGCCGTACTCAAGGCCGGTGGCGCCTATGTGCCGCTGGACCCGGAATACCCGCGTGATCGCCTGGCCTACATGCTCGATGACAGCGGCGTGAAACTGCTGCTGACCCAGGCACATCTGCTTGAGCAACTGCCGATTCCGCAAGGCTTGGATAGCCTGGTGCTGGGTGAAGCCACATTCGAAAGCTACAGCGACGCCAATCCTGAAGTCGTGGTGCATGGCGAAAACCTCGCCTACGTGATCTACACCTCAGGCTCCACCGGCCAACCCAAAGGCGCCGGCAACCGCCATTCAGCCCTGGCCAACCGCCTGCACTGGATGCAGGAGGCTTATGGCCTGGACGTCAGCGACACGGTGCTGCAAAAGACCCCGTTCAGCTTCGATGTGTCGGTGTGGGAGTTCTTCTGGCCATTGATGACCGGATCGCGCCTGGTGGTGGCCGCGCCGGGGGATCACCGCGATCCGGCGAAGTTGATCAAGCTGATCAACCAAGAGCAGGTCACCACGCTGCACTTTGTGCCGTCGATGTTGCAGGCCTTCCTGCAAGACCCGACGGTGGCGACCTGTCACACCCTGCACCGCATCGTGTGCAGCGGCGAAGCCTTGCCGGTGGATGCCCAGCAGCAGGTGTTCGCCAAGTTGCCCCAGGCCGGGCTCTACAACCTGTACGGCCCGACCGAAGCCGCCATCGACGTGACCCACTGGACCTGTGTCGATGAAGGCCGCGATGCGGTGCCCATTGGCCGCCCGATTGCCAACCTCGGTTGCTACATTCTCGACAGCAACTTCGAACCTGTCCCCGTCGGTGTGCTGGGTGAGTTGTACCTGGGCGGCATCGGCCTGGCGCGAGGTTACCATCGCCGTCCGGCACTGACTGCCGAGCGTTTTGTTGCCCACCCGTTCGTCAAGGGCGAGCGCCTGTACCGCACGGGCGACCTGGCGCGCTACCGCGAAGACGGTGTGATCGAGTACGCCGGGCGTATCGACCATCAGGTCAAGCTACGTGGCCTGCGCATCGAGTTGGGCGAAATCGAAGCGCGCCTGCTGGAGCACGACTGGGTGCGGGAGACCGCCGTGCTGGCGGTGGATGGCAAGTTCCTGGTGGGCTACCTGGTGCTGCAAAACGCCGGTGACGATTGGCGCGATGTGTTGAGCGCCCACCTGGCGCAACAGCTGCCGGACTATATGGTCCCGGCCCAGTGGATGCTGCTGGAGCAGATGCCCCTGAGCCCCAACGGCAAGCTGGACCGCAAGGCCCTGCCGAAGGCGGACGCCAGTTTGCAGGCCCGGGAATACGTCGCCCCGAACAGCGAACTGGAGCAGCAGATCGCCGCCATCTGGGCCGAAGTGCTGGACGTGGAGCGGGTAGGCCTGCACGACAACTTCTTCGAACTGGGCGGGCATTCCCTGTTGGCCACCCAAGTGGTGGTGCGCTTGCGCGAGCAGTTGCACGCCGAATTCGACGTCAAATCGATCTTCACCACGCCGACCCTGGCCGAGTTCAGTGCCCATGTAGCGGCCCAGCAGACAAATAATTCGCCGGTGCAGGACGCATTGGCTAAATCCTTGGAGGCCCTCAAACGTCTATCAGCAGAAGATTTGGATAAATTGATTTCCTGAGGGGCGTGGCGTGCAAGCATTAATCGAGTCGGTAGGGTCACTTTCGGCGCAACAAAAGAAAGCGTTGGCGGTAATGCTCAAGCAGCAAGGCATCAACCTGTTTGAGATTGCCCCGGTTTTCAAGCGCCAGGAAGGCGAACCCCTTCGACTCTCCTATGCCCAGGAACGCCAGTGGTTCCTGTGGCAACTGGAGCCGCAAAGCACCGCCTATCATGTGCCCAGGGCGCTGCGCCTGACCGGCCACTTGGATGTGGCCGCGCTGCAGCGCAGTTTTGACACGCTGGTGATGCGCCATGAAAGCCTGCGCACGCATTTGCAGGAAGAGGGCGACAGCGCCTTGCAGGTGATTGCCGAGCAGGCGCGGGTGGACATCGCGCTGGTCGATGCTCAGGAGTCACAGCTCAAGGCCCTGGTGGAGGCTGAAATCGCCCAGCCGTTCGATTTGCAGCAAGGCCCGCTGTTGCGGGTCAAGCTGTTGCGCCTGGCGCCCCAGGAACATGTGCTGGTGCTGGTACAGCATCACATCGTTTCCGATGGCTGGTCGATGCAGGTCATGGTCGACGAGTTGGTCCAGCTCTACGCCGCCCATGCCCAGGGGCAGGACCTGCAATTGCCGGCCTTGCCGATCCAGTACGCCGACTACGCGCTGTGGCAACGCAGCTGGATGGAGGCGGGTGAGCGCGAGCGCCAGCTGGGCTATTGGACCGGCATGCTCGGTGGCGAGCAACCGGTGCTGGAAATGCCGATGGACCGACCGCGCCCTGCGGTGCAGACCTACCGCGGGGCGCGGCTCGACCTGACACTTGAAACGTCGCTGGTGGCGGGTCTCAAAAGCCTGGCGCAACGCGAAGGCGTGACGGTGTTCATGTTGCTGCTGGCGTCGTTCCAGGCCGTGCTGCATCGCTACAGCGGCCAGGGCGACATCCGCATCGGTGTGCCGGTGGCCAACCGTAACCGGGTAGAAACCGAGCGTTTGATCGGCTTCTTCGTCAATACGCAGATCCTCAAGGCCGATTTCGACGGCCAGATGACGTTCCGCGAGCTGCTGCAACAAACCCGCCAGCGTGCGGTCGAGGCCCAGGCGCATCAAGACTTGCCGTTCGAACAATTGGTGGAAGCACTGCAGCCGGAGCGCAGCCTGAGCTACAACCCGCTGTTCCAGGTGATGTTCAACCACCAGACCGACACCCAGCGCGCTGGCGGCAGCGTCACGGGCCTGCAGGTGCAGGGGCTGGAGTGGGACAGCAAGACGTCGCAGTTCGATCTCAACCTCGACACCCAGGAGTCGGCTGACGGCATCCACGCATCCCTGACCTACGCCACCGACCTGTTTGACGCACCGGGCCTGGAGCGTTTCCTTGCGCACTGGCACCGTCTGTTGCACCAGGTGGTGCAGGATTGCAACGGCCGCGTCGGCGAGTTGCCATTGCTGGACGATGCGCAATGGCAGCAACTGGTGCACACCTGGAACGACACACACCAGGCATTCGCGCAGGATGTGGGGGTGCATCGGCTGTTTGAAGCCCAGGCACAGATGCGTCCGGACGCAACGGCGCTGCTCTGCAATGGCCAGGCGCTGAGTTACGCCGAACTGAACCAGCGTGCCAATCGCCTGGCCCATCGCCTGCGTGCGGCGGGTGTAGGCCCGGACGTGCTGGTGGCCGTTGCCCTGGATCGTTCGGTGGACATGGTGTTGGCGTTGCTGGCGACCCTCAAGGCCGGCGGCGCCTATGTGCCGCTGGACCCGCAGTTCCCTGCCGACCGGCTGGCGTTCATGCTCCAAGACAGTCGCGCACAGGTCCTGTTGACCGCCGGCGACCTGCACGAGCGCCTGCCCCTGGCAGCCGACCAGCAGCTGCTGTTCATCAGCGAGCAGGAGGATGCGCGCTACGGCAGTGACAACCCGCAGGTCGAGCTGAGCGGCGAACACCTGGCCTATGTGATCTATACCTCCGGCTCCACCGGCAAGCCCAAGGGGGTGATGGTGCGCCATGGCGCCCTGGGCAGCTTCACCCTGGGCATGGCGCAGACCCTGGACATCGACGCCAGCGTGCGCCTGCTGTCGCTGACTACGTTCTCCTTCGATATTTTCGCCCTTGAGCTGTACGTCCCGCTGTCGGTAGGTGCCACCGTGGTACTGGCGGACAAGGCGGTGTCCCAGGACCCTGAGGCGATCCTGAATCTGGTGCATGCCCAGGCAATCAACGTGGTGCAAGCCACGCCGTCGACCTGGCGCATGTTGCTGGACAGTGACCGTCGCGCCTTGCTGCACGGGGTCAAGTGCCTGTGCGGTGGCGAAGCGTTGCCGGCCGACCTGGCCCAGCGCATGCTCGCCCAGGGCGGCGCGGTGTGGAACCTGTATGGCCCGACGGAAACCACCATTTGGTCGGCGGCCTACCCGCTGGTTGAACCGATGCCTTTTGTCGGTCGGCCGATTGCCAACACCTCGTTGTTTGTCCTCAATAGCGAACTCACCCCAAGCCCGGTCGGCGCCAGTGGCGAACTGCTGATTGGCGGCGTCGGCCTGGCACGGGGTTACCACGGCCGGGCAGCCATGACCGCCGAGCGCTTCGTGCCCAACCCGTTTGCGCGCAATGGCGAGCGGCTGTATCGCACCGGCGACCTGGCGCGCTATCGCGTGGATGGTGTGGTCGAGTACATCGGCCGTGTCGACCATCAGGTCAAGGTGCGTGGGTTCCGAATCGAGCTGGGTGAGATCGAGGCGTGCCTGCGCGAGCAGCGTGGCGTGCGCGAAGCCGTGGTGATGGCCGAGAATGACCAGCTGCTGGCGTATCTGGTGACGCACACCGCGATCTCGGATGCCGACCAGGGCGCCTTGCGCGAAACACTCAAGGCCGCGTTGCGCGACGTGCTGCCGGACTACATGGTGCCGGCGCACATGCTGTTTCTGGCGCGCCTGCCGCTGACGCCGAACGGCAAGCTCGACCGCAAGGCACTGCCGAAACCGGACGCCAGCCTGTTGCAGAAACGCTACGTGGCACCGGTTGGCGAGAAAGCCCAGCAAGTGGCCGCGATCTGGGCCGAAGTGCTGGGTGTGCCGCAGGTTGGCCTTGAAGACCATTTCTTTGAATTGGGCGGTCACTCGTTACTGGCGACCCGCGTGGTGTCACGGGTACGCCAGGCATTGGCGATCGACGTGGCCCTCAAAAGCCTGTTTGAACAGCCGGTACTGGGTGCGTTTGTGCAGGCGCTGGGTGAAAAGGGTGCCGACGTTGCGCGCATCACTCTGGCCGATCGCGAACAGCCGTTGCTGCTTTCCTATGCCCAAGAGCGCCAGTGGTTCCTCTGGCAACTGGAGCCGGGCAGCGCGGCCTATCACATTCCTGCCGCGTTGCGCCTAGAGGGCACGCTGGATCGCGTAGCCCTGCAACGGGCCTTCGATACCCTGGTGCAGCGCCACGAAACCCTGCGGACTGTGTTTTTCGCTGACACGCACCAGACTGTCCAGCGCGTGATCGGGCAAGCCGCGCCGATCATCGACTATCAAGTGCTGGGCTCGACTGAGCCGGCCCAGTTGCAGGCGTTGGTCGAAGACGCAATCGCCCAGCCATTCGATCTGCAGGCCGGCCCGTTGCTGCGCATCAAGCTGCTGCAACTGGGCGAGCGCGAGCATGTGCTGGTGCTGGTACAGCACCATATCGTTTCGGATGCCTGGTCGATGCAAGTGATGGTCGATGAGCTGGTGAGCCTGTATGCCGGCTACAGCCAGGGCCTTGAGCCGACCTTGGCGGATCTGCCGATTCAATACGCCGACTATGCCCAATGGCAGCGTAGCTGGATGGAGGCGGGTGAAAAGGACCGCCAACTGGCGTACTGGCGTGCCCGCTTGGGCGATGTGCAACCTGTGTTGGAGCTGCCGCTGGACCGTCCGCGCCCGGCCATGCAGAGCTATCAGGGCGCACGCCTGGACCTGGTGCTGCAACCGTCGGTGGTCGAGGGCTTGCGTGCCTTGGCGCAGCGCGAGGGCGCCACGCTGTTCATGGTGTTGCTCGCGTCGTTCCAGTCGCTGCTCTATCGCTACACCGGCCAGTCGGATATCCGCGTCGGCGTGCCCATCGCCAACCGCAACCGCCTGGAAACCGAACAACTGATCGGCTTTTTCGTCAATACCCAGGTGCTCAAGGCCGACATTGACGGGCACATGACCTTTGCCCAACTGTTGCAGCAGGTCAAGGAACAGGCACTGGGCGCACAAGCGCATCAGGACTTGCCCTTCGAGCAATTGGTCGAGGCGTTGCAGCCCGAGCGCAGCCTGAGCCACAACCCGTTGTTCCAGGTGATGTTCAACCATCAGTCGGCTGCCCAAGCCAATCGTGACGGCCAGCAATTGCCTGGCCTGCGTGTGGAAGGGCTGGCGTGGGACAGCCATACGGCGCACTTCGACCTGAGCCTGGACACCGAAGAGTCAGACGATGGCCTGCTGGCTTCGCTGACTTACGCGACCGCACTGTTCGACGCGAGCACCTTGCAGCGCTTTGCCGGGCACTGGCAGAACCTGCTGAAGAGTGTGGTCAGCGATGCTCGTCATTGTGTTGCTGACCTGCCGATCCTGGGCAGTGATGAGCAGGCGCAGATGCTGTACCAGTGGAACCCGCCGCAGCCGACGCGTGCCGCCCACAGCAGCGTGCTGCATAAGTTCGAGCAACAGGTGGTGAACCAGCCGCAGGCGATTGCACTGATCATGGATCAGCGGCGCATGACCTATGCCGACTTGAACCTGCGCGCCAACCGCCTGGCACACAAACTGATCGAGCAGGGCGTTACTGCCGACAGGCTGGTCGGCGTAGCGGTGGACCGTTCGCTGGAAATGATCGTTGCGCTGTTGGCGGTCCTCAAGGCCGGTGGCGCCTACGTCCCGCTGGACCCGCAATACCCGGCGGACCGCCTGCAATGTATGATCGAGGACAGCGGCTTGCAGTTGCTGCTGACCCAGCAGCCGCTGCTGGAGCGCCTGCCGATCAGCGCCGGGCTGGCGCTGATTTGCCTGGAAGCCGACGCCGAATGGCTGGCCGAATATCCGGACAGCACCCCCCCCGTACGTGCGTTCCCCACGAACCTGGCTTACCTGATGTTCACCTCCGGTTCGACCGGGCGGCCCAAGGGCGTCGGCATCGACCAGGCCTCGCTGGCGCGGCATGTTGAAGTGTTTATCGAGCTGTTCGAACTGACCGCCGCCGACCGCGTGCTGCAGTTCGGTACGTTCAATTTCGACGGGTTTGTCGAGCAACTCTACCCGGCGCTGTGCTGCGGTGCGGCCGTGGTGGTGCGCGGCGGTGAGCTGTGGGACAGCGACACCTTCTATGCGCAACTGATCGAACATGAGATTTCGGTGGTCGACCTGACCACCGCCTATTGGCACTTGATCGCCCGTGACTTTGCCGAGCGCGGCGTACGCGACTACGGCCGCCTGCGCCAGGTGCACGCGGGCGGCGAAGCGATGCCGCCGGAAGGGCTGGCCTCCTGGCGTGATGCCGGGCTGGGCCATGTGCGGCTGCTCAACACCTACGGACCCACCGAGGCGACCGTCACGGTCACCGCCCTGGATTGCGCGGGGTATGTGGAGGGGCGCGAAGCCGTCACGCAGATGATGCCGATCGGTCGTGTACTGGATGGTCGCGCCATCTACCTGCTGGATGCCAGCCTGAATCCGGTGCCTGTGGGCGTGGCCGGCGAGCTGGTGATTGGCGGACCACTGCTGGCGCGCGGTTACTTCAACCGGGCCGGGCTGACCGCCGAACGTTTTATTCCCGATCCCTTTGATCCTATCGGCGGCGGGCGGCTCTACCGTACCGGCGACCTGGCCCGCTACCGTGCCGACGGCGTGATCGAATACATCGGGCGTATCGACCATCAAGTCAAGGTGCGTGGTTTCCGTATCGAGCTGGGTGAAATCGAATCCCGCTTGCTGGCGCAAGACACTGTGCGCGAAGCCTTGGTGATTGCGGCTGACCAGCAGTTGATCGCCTACCTGGTCACCTCTCTGCCGGCGTCCGAGCACGCAGAGTTGCGCGAGCAGATTCGTGCTCTCCTGCGCGATGAGTTGCCGGACTATATGGTACCGGCGCATTTCATGTTCCTGGAGCGCTTGCCGTTGAGCCCCAACGGCAAACTGGACCGCCATGCCTTGCCACGTCCTGACGCCAGCCAGGTCACCCACCACTGGGTGGCGCCCGTCAGTGCGCTGGAGCAGCAGGTGGCAGCGATCTGGGCCGAGATTCTCGGCGCCGAGCGCATTGGCCTGACTGACCATTTCTTCGAACGCGGTGGCCATTCGTTGCTGGCCATGCAAGTGGCTTCGCGCCTGCGGCATAACCTGGGGATCGAGTTGCCGTTGCGCGTGCTGTTCGAGCAGCCGCGCCTGGAGGGCTTTGTGGCCGCGCTGCACACCGAGGGCAAGCGCGGTGGTTCGGCCGCGCCTGCGTTGGTGCCGGCGAATCGCGATCTGCCGTTGGTGTTGTCCTACGCTCAGGAGCGTCAGTGGTTCCTCTGGCTGCTGGACCCCGAAAGCACCGCGTACCACGTGCCCAGCGCCTTGCGCCTCAAGGGGCAGCTGGACCTGGATGCCCTGCAACGCAGCTTCGATACCCTGGTGGCGCGCCATGAAAGCCTGCGCACGCATTTGCATCAGGGCGATGAGCAAACGGTGCAGGTGATCCTGCCAGAAGCGCGCATCGAGATTGCGTCGGTGCGCAGCGATGAAGCGCAGGTCAAGGCGCAGGTCGAGGCCGAGATCGCCCGGCCGTTCAACCTGCAAGAGGGCCCGTTGCTACGCGCCACGCTGCTGTGCCTGAGTGAAGACGAACACGTGCTGGTACTGGTGCAACACCATATCGTCTCTGACGGTTGGTCGATGCAGATCATGGTCGATGAGCTGGTGCAGTTGTACAGCGCCTACAGCCAGGGCCAGGCCGTGCAACTGCCGGCCCTGCCGATCCAATACGCCGACTATGCCCGCTGGCAGCGCGAGTGGATGGACGCCGGAGAAAAAGCACGGCAACTGGCCTACTGGCAAACGTTGCTCGGCGGTGAGCAACCGGTGCTCGAGCTGCCGTTTGACCACCAGCGCCCGGCTGAGCAAAGCCATCGCGGTGCGCGCCTGTTTGTAGAGCTGCCGTCCGCCTTGGTCGCAGACCTCAAGGGCCTGGCACAGCGTGAAGGCGTGACGATGTTCATGCTGTTGCTGGCCTCGTTCCAGGCGCTGATGCACCGCTACAGCGGCCAGGAAGATGTGCGCGTGGGCGTGCCGATTGCCAACCGCAACCGTGTCGAGACCGAGCGGTTGCTGGGCTTTTTCGTCAACACCCAGGTGCTCAAGGCCGATATCGACGAGCAGACCTCGGTGTTGCAACTGTTGCAGCAGGCCCGCCAACGCGCGCTGGAAGCCCAGGACCATCAGGACCTGCCATTCGAGCAACTGGTGGAGGCGCTGCAACCCGAGCGCAGCTTGAGCCTCAACCCGCTGTTCCAAGTGATGTTCAACCATCAGACCGAAGCGCGGCTGGGCGGCACGGCCCATCAACTGTCCACGCTGCGGGTGGAAGGGTTGGAGTGGGAAAGCCAGACCGCCCATTTCGACCTGGACCTGGATGTGCATGAGGGCGCCGAGAACATCTGGGCCACCCTGGGTTACGCCACCGACCTGTTCAATGCGTCGACCATCGAGCGCATGGCCCGGCACTGGCTGAACCTGTTGCAGGGCATGGTTGCCGATCCGCAGCAGAGCATCGACCAGTTGAACCTGCTCGATCCGTCCGAGCGCCAGCAGATCCTGCAACTGTGGGACCGCAGCGGTTCGGGCTTCTCTGCTGAGCGGTTGGTCCATGAACTGTTCGCTGACCGTGCCCGGGAAAACCCGCAGGCCGTGGCGGTGAAGTTCGATGCACAGACACTCACCTACGGCGAGCTGGACCGCCAGGCTAACCGCCTGGCCCATGCGCTGATCGCCCGTGGTGTCGGCCCGGAAGTGCGCGTGGCGATTGCCATGCCGCGCAGTGCTGAAATCATGGTGGCGTTCCTGGCTGTGATGAAAGCCGGTGGCGTTTATGTGCCGCTGGACGTGGAATACCCGCGTGACCGCCTGCTGTACATGATGCAGGACAGCCGTGCGAAGTTGCTGTTGACCCACACGGCGGTGCAGCAGCAACTGCCGGTGGCCGAGGGCCTGGACAGCCTGGCGATTGACCGCACTGAAGAATGGGCGGGCTACAGCGACACTGACCCCGACGTGAAACTGGACGGCGATAACCTGGCCTACGTGATCTACACCTCGGGTTCGACCGGTATGCCCAAGGGCGTTGCGGTGTCCCACGGTCCGTTGGTGGCACACATCATCGCGACCGGCGAGCGTTATGAAACCAGCCCGTCTGACTGCGAACTGCACTTCATGTCGTTCGCCTTCGACGGCTCCCACGAAGGCTGGATGCACCCGTTGATCAACGGCGCCAGCGTGTTGATCCGTGACGACAGCCTGTGGCTGCCGGAATACACCTACGAACAGATGCACCGTCACAACGTGACCATGGCAGTGTTCCCGCCGGTGTACCTGCAACAGCTGGCCGAGCATGCCGAGCGTGACGGCAACCCACCTAAGGTGCGTGTGTACTGCTTTGGTGGTGACGCGGTCGCCCAGGCCAGTTACGACCTGGCGTGGCGCGCGCTGAAGCCGACCTACCTGTTCAACGGCTACGGCCCGACTGAAACTGTGGTCACGCCATTGCTGTGGAAGGCACGCCGGGGCGATCCGTGCGGCGCGGTTTATGCCCCAATCGGCACCTTGCTGGGCAACCGCAGCGGCTACGTGCTCGACTCGCAACTCAATCTTCAACCTGTCGGCGTGGCCGGCGAGTTGTACCTGGGCGGCGAGGGCGTGGCCCGAGGGTATCTGGAGCGTCCGGCACTGACGGCGGAACGCTTTGTACCGGACCCGTTCGGCAAGCCCGGTAGCCGCGTGTATCGCAGCGGCGACCTGACCCGTGGCCGCCCGGATGGTGTGGTGGATTACCTTGGACGTGTCGACCATCAGGTGAAGATCCGTGGTTTCCGTATCGAACTGGGCGAGATCGAAGCGCGCCTGCGTGAACAGGACAACGTCGGCGAAACCGTGGTGGTCGCCCAGGAAGGTCCGACCGGCAAACAACTGGTGGCCTACGTGGTGCCGGCCAATGCTGGACCTGCCAACGAAACCGAGTTTCGCGAAACCCTGCGCCGCGCCTTGAAAACCCGTCTGCCCGACTACATGGTGCCGACGTACTTCATGTTCCTGGCGCAAATGCCGCTGACGCCCAATGGCAAGCTCGACCGCAAAGGCTTGCCGCAACCGGACGCAAGCCTGTTGCAACAAGCCTACGTGGCGCCGCAAAGCGAGCTGGAACAACAGCTCGCCGCCATCTGGGCCGACGTGCTGCGCTTGCCGCAGGTGGGCTTGAACGACAACTTCTTCGAGCTGGGCGGCGATTCGATCATCTCGATCCAGGTGGTCAGCCGTGCACGGCAAGCGGGCATCCGGTTCACGCCCAAGGACCTGTTCCAGCACCAGACCGTACAGAGCCTGGCTGGCGTCGCGCGCCAGGGTGTCGAAGGCTTGACCATCAGCCAGGCTGCCTTGAGTGGCGAGACGTTGCTGTTGCCGATCCAGCAAGCCTTCTTCGCCGATGAGATTGCCGAACGTTACCACTGGAACCAATCGGTGGTGCTGCAGCCCCACCAACACCTCGATGCCGCGACATTGACCCAGGCCTTGCAAGCGTTGCTGGTGCATCACGATGCGTTACGCTCGCGGTTTGTCGAAGGCGCGCAGGGCTGGCAGGGCCTGTACCGTGCGGCCGAGCACCATCAGGCCGATACTGTGTTGTGGCAGAGCACGCTGCACGGCGTTGAAGCACTCACGGCATTGGCCGAGGAGGCGCAACGCAGCCTTGATCTCGACCAGGGCCCGCTGATGCGCGCCGTGCTGGTTCAATTGGACGATGGTTCGCAGCGCTTGCTGCTGGTTATCCATCACTTGGTGGTCGATGGCGTGTCGTGGCGGATTCTCCTGGAGGATTTGCAAACGGCCTATCGCCAACTCGCCGCAGGCACCCCCGTGGCATTGCCTGCCAAGACCAGTTCCACCCGCGACTGGGCGCAACGTCTCCAGCAATACGCCCAAGGCGAGGCACTGACCCAGGAACTGGCGTGGTGGCAAGCACAATTGCACGGCGCCGAGGCCGACCTGCCAAGCGCCAAGCCAGGAGCGAGCCTGAGCAACCGCCATGCCGGCAGCGCAACCACGCACCTGGACGCCAGCCATACCCGTCGCCTGCTGCAGGACGCCCCGGCGGCCTATCGCACTCAAATCAACGACCTGTTGCTGACGGCGCTGGCGCGGGTGATCGGGCGCTGGACCGGCCACGATTCGACCCTGATCCGCTTGGAAGGGCATGGCCGCGAAGACCTGTTCGAGGACATCGACCTGACACGTACAGTCGGTTGGTTTACCAGCCTCTACCCGGTAAACCTCACCCCGGCTTCGACCCTGGCGGATTCATTGAAGGGCATCAAGGAGCAGCTGCGCGCGATTCCCGACAAGGGCATCGGTTTTGGTGCCCTGCGTTACCTCGGCCAACCCGATGTGCGTGACGCATTGGCACGCCTGCCGCAGCCACGCATCACCTTCAACTACCTGGGCCAATTCGATGCCAGTTTTGATGGCAATGAACAGCAGGGCTTGTTTGCGCCTTCTGGTGATGCCGCCGGCAGCGACCAGAGCCCGGATGCATCGTTGGGCAACTGGCTGGAAATCAACGGCCAGGTGTATGGCGGTGAGCTGAACCTGAACTGGAGCTTCAGCCAGCAGATGTTCGATTCGGCGAGCATCCAGCAGTTGGCCGATGACTACGCGCAAGAACTCAAGGCGCTGATCGAGCATTGCTGCCAGCCTGAACATACCGGCGCCACCCCGTCGGACTTCCCACTGGCCCGCTTGAGCCAGGTTCAGTTGGATGGCCTGGCGTTGCCGTTGAGCCAAGTCGACGATATTTACCCGCTGTCGCCGATGCAGCAGGGCATGCTGTTCCAATCCCTGTTCGGCCAGGGCTCGGGCGACTACATCAACCAGATGCGCGTTGACGTGCAAGGGCTGGATGTGGCGCGTTTCCAGGCGGCCTGGCAGGTCGCCCTGGAGCACCACGACATCCTGCGCACCGGGTTCCTCTGGCAGACCGAACTGGAGCAGCCGTTGCAGGTGGTTTACAAGACGGCCCAGGTGCCTTTGGTCGAGCACGATTGGCAGCAGCGTGAAGACCTCGGTGAGGCGCTTGATGCTTTGGCGCAAACCCTTCGTGCAGATGGCTTCGTGCTTGAGCAGGCGCCATTGCTGAGCCTGGTCGTGGTGCGTACCGGTATCGACAGCCATCACCTGATTTACACCAACCACCACATTCTGATGGATGGCTGGAGTGCTTCGCAGCTGTTTGGAGAGGTGCTGCAACAATACGCCGGCGAATCGCTACGCGCGCCGAACGGACGCTATCGCGATTACATCGGCTGGTTGCAGGCACAGGATCCACTCACCAGCGAGACCTTCTGGAAAGCCCAGCTCGCGGGCTTGCAGACGCCAACGCGACTGTCCCGTGGGCTCACCCGCGAACAGGACGTGTCCCAGGTCAATGGCATTCACCGGCTGACCCTGGAACAGACGGCCACCGACCAGCTCAAGGCGTTTGCCCAGCGCCACAAGGTGACGCTCAATACCTTGGTGCAAAGCGCCTGGCTGTTGCTGTTGCAGCGTCATACCGGCCTGGACACCGTCGCCTTTGGTGCCACGGTGGCGGGACGCCCGGCCGAATTGCCGGGTATCGAACAGCAGGTGGGGTTGTTCATCAACACGCTGCCAGTGGTGGCCACGCCGAGCCCGCAGCTGAGCGTGGATGATTGGTTGCAGCAGGTGCAGGCACAAAACCTGCGCCTGCGTGAACAGGAGCACACGCCGCTGTTCGAGATCCAGCGCTGGGCAGGGCTGGGCGGCGAGGCGCTGTTCGACAGCATCCTGGTATTCGAGAACTACCCGGTGTCCGAGGCTTTAGAGCAGGGATCCCCGGCGGGCCTGCGTTTCGGCACGATGGACAGCCTGGAACAGACCCACTATCCGCTGACCGTACTGCTGGCCATGGGTGATCGCCTGGCGATGGAGTTCAACTACGATCACGCCGCGTTCGACACGCAGGATGTCGTTAACCTGTCGGCGCATTTCCAGCAGTTGCTGCTGGCGTTGACGCTGCCGCAGGTGGAGCGCCTGGCGGACCTGCCGTCGTTGCCCGCGGCTCAGCGCCAGTTGATCGTCGAGGACTGGAACGCGACAACGCGGGATTATCCGTTGCACCGTGGCGTGCACCAGATGATCGAAGACCAGGTGGCCCTCGCGCCAGACGCACCGGCCCTGGTGTTTGGTGCGCAGCGCCTGAGCTATGCCGAGCTGAACCGTCGCGCCAACCGTCTGGCTCATCGATTGATCGCCGCCGGCGTAGGGCCGGACGTGCTGGTGGGCCTGGCCGTAGAGCGATCCATCGAAATGGTGGTGGGCCTGCTGGCAGTGCTCAAGGCCGGTGGTGCCTATGTACCGCTGGACCCGGAATACCCGCGTGAACGCCTGGCCTACATGCTCGATGACAGCGGCGTGAAGCTGCTGTTGACCCAGGCGCATCTGCTGGAGCAGTTGCCGATTCCTCACGGGTTGGAAACCCTGGTACTGGAGGCGAGCGGTTTCGAAGGCTATAGCGACGCCAACCCAGGTGTTGTCCTGGACGGCGAGAACCTGGCGTATGTGATCTACACCTCCGGTTCCACAGGCCAGCCCAAAGGTGCGGGTAACCGTCATCGTGCGCTGACCAACCGCCTGTGCTGGATGCAGGAGGCCTATGCCCTGGATGCCAGCGATACGGTGTTGCAGAAAACCCCGTTCAGTTTTGACGTCTCCGTCTGGGAGTTCTTCTGGCCCTTGATGACCGGCTCACGCCTGGTCGTCGCCGCGCCCGGTGATCATCGCGATCCGGGCAAGCTGGTCAGCCTGATCAACCAAGAGCAGGTCACCACATTGCACTTCGTGCCGTCGATGTTGCAGGCATTCCTGCAGGACTCGGCGGTGTCGACCTGCGTCAGCCTGCAGCGCATCGTGTGCAGCGGTGAAGCGCTGCCGGTGGATGCGCAGCAGCAAGTGTTCGCCAAACTGCCGCGCGCCGGCTTGTACAACCTGTATGGCCCGACGGAAGCCGCGATCGATGTGACCCACTGGACGTGCGTGGACGAGGGCCGAGACGCGGTGCCTATCGGCAAACCGATTGCCAACTTGGGTTGCTACGTGCTCGACAGCCATTTCGAGCCAGTGCCTGCCGGCGTGCTGGGCGAGCTGTTCCTGGGCGGCGTGGGTCTGGCGCGGGGTTACCACCGCCGGCCGGCGTTGACCGCTGAGCGCTTTATCGCGCACCCCTTCGTCAAGGGCGAGCGCCTGTACCGCACCGGTGACCTGGCTCGCTATCGCACCGACGGCGTGATCGAATACGCCGGGCGTATCGACCATCAGGTCAAGCTGCGCGGCCTGCGTATTGAGCTGGGTGAAATCGAGGCGCGGCTGCTGGAGCATCCGTCGGTACGTGAAGCTGCGGTGTTGGCCGTGGACGGCAAGCATCTGGTGGGTTACCTGGTCTTGCAGGAGCCAGGTGAAGACTGGCGTGAAATCCTCAGCGCTCACCTGGCCACCCACTTGCCAGACTACATGGTGCCGGCGCAGTGGCTGCTGTTGGAGCACATGCCCTTGAGCCCTAACGGCAAGCTGGACCGCAAGGCGCTACCGAAGCCGGACACGCACTCGACCCAGCCATTTGAAGCGCCGCACACCGATCTGGAACAGAAAATCGCCGCAATCTGGGCGGATGTACTCGGTGTGGAACAGGTGGGTGTGAACGACAACTTCTTCGAGTTGGGGGGGCATTCGCTGTTGGTATTGATGCTCAAGGAGCGCATTCGCAAGGCCAGCGGCATCGGTCTGTCGGTCAGCCAGTTGATGCTCAACCCGACCGTACGCACTCAGGTCGCTTGTCTGGAAGGGACGACGCGCAGTTCGTTGCTGGTCCCGCTCAACAGCCAGACCGAGGGCACGCCGCTTTACCTGTTCCACCCCAGCTACGGTTCGGTGCATTGCTACAAGGCCCTGGCCCTTGCGCTGCGTGAGCAGCGGCCGGTGGTGGGTGTGATCTGTCGCGCGTTGGCGCAGGAGGGCACAGAAGTCCCGGCATGGGCCGCCATGGTTGAGGATTACACGGCGCAGTTGCTGGAGGCCCAGCCCGAAGGTCCTTTCCGTCTAGCGGGCTGGTCACTGGGCGGTAACCTGGCGGTAGAGGTTGCGCACGGCCTGGAACGGGCGGGCAGGGACGTGGAGTTTGTCGGCTGGATCGACTCGGCACCGCCTCGCTGGCTCACGCAATACTGGGACGCAGCGGTGATCACCGATGCGGGTGAACTCTCTGACAACGAGCGGCGCGTGGCCCTGCTGGGCGTGATGTTCCCAGGGTTTGCCGAAGCCATCGAGGCTGCGTGGCAGGACGTGCAGGTGAATAACCAGGATGAAGATCAGCAGTGGACGCGCTTTGTCGAATGGGCCGAGGGTTCGCTGGGTGACGCGTTCCGTGAGGTCAAGCAAGCGCTGCTGGATGGCAATGAAGCACAGGTTTCCTGGGACGTTGACCGCGCCTTGTTCAAACGCCTGGAACAGGCTGACTTCAAGGCGCTCAAGGCGCCTGTCAGCTGCTGGTGGGCGGCCATGAGTCGCGCGGGCCAGCACAAGGCATTGATCGAGGCCGGCATGGAGCGGGTGATCGGCCAGGGGTGTGTGGTGCGCTCAACGATGATTGAGGTGGATCATGAACGCATCATTGATAACGCTGAGTTCGTTCGCAGCTTTGTGACGGCCATGGCGTAAAGGTCGGTAAAACAGAAAGCCCCAGGTCACGTGGTGTGACCTGGGGCTTTTTTGTGGGCGGCATGAACCTTCATGCATAAAAAAACACCCTGCGAAGGCTGGGCCTGCGCAGGGTGTCGGGGGTTGCTGGGGTTCAGCCTGTCAGATCAGAAATCCCAACGCGTCGAAAACATTACGTTGCGTGGGTCGCCCGAGTAGGACGAGGTGTAGAAGCCGATGTTGGTGTAGTAGCGCTTGTCGAACACGTTGTTGACGTTGACCGAGGCCGACAGGTTTTTGGTGATCTGGTAGCGCGCCATCGCGTCAACCAGCCAGTACGGGTCTTGGGAGAAACGCTGGGTCACGCTTTTGCCACGGTTGTAGACATCCTGCCAAGCCTCGCCCTGCCAGCGGGCGCCGCCACCGATGGTCAGCTTGTCGAGGGCGCCGGTCAGCTTGTAGCTGGTGTAGAAGTTCAGTTGGTCCTGTGGTTCCCAGGTCGAGAACTTCTTGCCGTCGTCGTCGCGGATCACCTTGTGGGTATAACCCGCCTGCACTTGCCAGCCCGGCAGCAGTTCACCGGACATCTCGGCTTCCCAGCCCTTGGTCGTGGCCTGGACGCCCATGTAGGCCCACTCGACAGGCGAGTTGGCCGGCATATTGTTGTTGTACTCGGTGTCTTCCTCGGCACGATTGGACTCATGAATCTCGAAGTAGGCGAGGCTGGTGTTCAAGCGACCGTCGTAGAATTCGCCCTTCAAGCCGATCTCGTAGTTCTCGCCCTCGTCGGGCTCGACCATCTTGTTGTTGCGGTCCGGCCGCAGTTGTTGCGGCATGAAGATCGAGGTGTAGCTGCCGTAGACCGAGAAGTTTTCGTTGAGGTCGTACACCACGCCCGCATACGGGATGAGTTTGCCGGTTTCACGCGAGTCGTTGGTACCGGTCAAGCGGTAGTCGGTCAGGCGTGAGCCGAGCAACAGCGACAGGTCGTCGGTGAGGCTCAGGCGTGTAGAGAAGTAGACCGCCGCCTGGCGGGTGATGTCGTCTTTCTCGTGGGCCGGGCCCCATTGTGGTTCAAGGCTGTCACCGTTCCATTCATAGAGCGGGAAGTTGTTGCTGTCCCGATAGGTCGCTTCATAGCCGTAGTAGTCGTTGCCTTCCCAATGCGAGCGCGAAACCGAGGAGCCGACGACCAATTGATGCTCACGTCCCCCCAGGCTGAACGGCCCGGAGAGATAGAAGTCCCCGTTGTTGCTGATGGTCTTGCCGGTGAATTTGGAGCCATAGACCGACGCTCTGTCGGTCGTCCCCGAGATCGGCGACGCGTAACCCAGTGGCGCGTTATAACCATTGAGCTGGTTGCTGTAGTTGGCCTTGGCGATCCAGCCGTTATCCAGGGCGTGTTCCAACGTCGCGAACACGCTGCGGGTGTATTGTCCCCAGCTGCTCCATTTCGGCCCGTTGTTGTAGCCACGGTCGAACTTGATTTCATTACCTACGCCATCGAACAGCGAGCGGCTGCCGGACCAGCTAGAGCCTTTGGGATCACTGTCCTGGTAATCGGCACCGACCGTCAGCAGGGTGTCCGGCGACAGGTCGAATTCGAGGATGCCGTAGTAGACATTGGTCTTGCGCTCGTAATGGTCGATGAACGAATGCTTGTCCTGGTAGGCCACTACGGCGCGCCCACGTACGTTGCCGCTGTCGGTCAGTGGGCCGCTGACGTCCAGCTCCGAACGGTAGTTGTCCCAGGAACCCGCACCCAGGCCCACGTGGCCCTGGAATTCGGCGGTGGGTTTTTTACGCACCAGGTTGATGGTGCCGCCAGGGCCGCCCGCGCCGGTCATCAGGCCGGTGGTGCCCTTGAGGATTTCGACGCGGTCGTAGATCGCCATGTCGCTGAGGGTCTGGCCGGCCGAGTAACCTTCGTTGCGCGTGGTGGGTACACCGTCGTACTGGAAGTTCTGGATCGGGAAGCCGCGAGAGTAGTAGTTGGTCCGTTCGCTGTCGAAAGTCGAGACGGTGATGCCGGGCGTGTGGCGCATCACATCGTCAATACCGTTCAGGCCGAAGTCGTCCATGGTCTGGCGGGTCACGACGGAAATCGACTGCGGCGTCTCGCGCGGCGTCAGCACCATCTTGGTCGCGGTGGCGATGGTGCCCGGCGTGTAGGAGCCGGTGCCTTCGGTAATGGTGCCCAGTTGGTTGGCGTTGATCTGGGTGGCACCCAGTTCCACGGCGCCGGTCCCGGAGCCGGGTGCGTTGATGATCATCGAGCTGCCTTGCAGGCTGTAACTCACGCCGGTCCCCCCCAGGAGGCGCTCGATGGCTTGCACCGGGTCCAGCTTGCCGCTGACGGCGCTGCTGTGCTTGTCCTTGACGGTATCCGGGCTGTACAGGATCTGCAGGTTGGTCTGTTGACCGAATACCTGCAGCGCCGTATTCAAGGGTTGCGCCGGGATGTTCAATTCGAACTCTTGCGCCTGAACATAGCCCGCCACCGGCAGGCTGACCGCAAGGGCCAGGGCGCTGGGGAGGACGTTTAATTTCAAGGCCCGCCGCATGGAAACTGCGGTGCTCAATGGGCTGAGGGCAAGCCGTACTGGCATGGAATGTTTCTCTTTTTAAGTGTAGGCAGATGGGTACTTAATGCGGTTAATTCTCATTGCTGCATATGAGACGTTCGCACTCGCAAAAACCGGAAAAATTTATGCGGGCTCCAGTTCTGCAACGACTTTCCCTGCACTCAGGCGCACCAACTGGTCGGCAATATCGAAATAGCGGTCGTCGTGGCTGATCACGATGATGGTCTTGCCCAGGCGCTTGAGGTCCGGCAGCAGCTCGGTATAGAAAACGCGACGGAAGGCTGGGTCCTGGTCGGCCGCCCATTCGTCGAACACCAGCACCGGGCGTTCTTCCAGCCAGGCATTCACGAGTGCCAGGCGCTTGCGCTGGCCGGTGGAAAGGTCGGTGGTGCTGAATACGCCGTCCTTGACGCTGACCTTGTGCGCGATTTCCAGGCGCTCCAGGTACTTGGCGGCACTGTCCAGGGACTGGGTGGCGCTGCCCTGTACCAGGTCATCGAACAGGTAGTAGTCGGCGAATACCGTGGTGAACAACTGGCGATAGTCATCGCGCGCGGGGTCGGTCACGGTTTCGCCGTTGAGGCGGATTTCCCCGGCCTGGGGTTGATACAGGCCCAGCAAAAGTTTGATCAGGGTGGTCTTGCCGCAGCCGTTTTCGCCCACGATGAACACGATATCGCCCTGCTTGATGCTCAGGTTGATCGGCCCCAGGTGGAACGGCTGGCTTCCTTCGACCGGTGGCGGGCTGTACGTCACGCCGCGCAATTCCAGGCTGTTCACGACC
Source organism: Pseudomonas sp. IPO3749 (assembly GCF_013386605.1). NCBI lineage: Bacteria > Pseudomonadati > Pseudomonadota > Gammaproteobacteria > Pseudomonadales > Pseudomonadaceae > Pseudomonas > Pseudomonas sp. IPO3749. Next base: position 113,899 of record NZ_JACARN010000060.1, read on the forward strand.
GGCTTGGGGGCTTCACTGCCATCCATCAGCAGGTGCGGTTCCGGGGACGAGAAACGCTCGGACAGTTCGGTAATGCGTGCAAAGGCAATGCGCGCCTTGCCAATGATCGGCAAGTAGCCCACCACGTGCTCCAGCGGGCCTTTCATGTACAGCAGCACCAGCACGAAGCCTGTGATCACCGCCGGGTCCGGGTTGGGGTTGTAGGCCTGCATCGCCAGGGCCAGGCCGATGACCACGAAGAACAGCATCGAGCCGAAGGTCTTGGCGACGATATAGATGTTCACCGAGCGCACCTGGATGTCGCTGATCCGGTCGGCGGTTTCCTGGATGCGGTGGGTGTTCATGCGGTAGCGGCGAGGCCGGTGGATGCGCAGCTCCTTGGCGCCCGAGGCAATCGCCGAATAGTAGCGTTGCAGCTCGTCTTCCTGGTCGCGGGCCTCATCGAAGCCGCGAATGCCCTTGGCGCCGGCGATGAATTGCACGCTGCTGCCAATGATGATGGCGACCACCATCATCAGGAACATCGGTACCGACAGGTACGCCAGGTAGCCCAGGCAGCCCAGGGTCACCGTCGTTGCGATGGCCAGCGGAGTGAAGGCGAAGGAAAAGTCACTGATGGTGTCGACGTCGTGGGTCAGCACCGGAATCAGGCGGTGGGAGCGGTACTGCTCAATCTGTTCGATGGGCGCCGACAGTACCTTTTCGCCGAGATCCTTGCGCAGTGCCGCGATAATCCGCTGGCCGACATAGTTGGTGCCGATATCCGAGACAATCGAACTGGTCAGTGCCAGCAGGCACAGCGCCGCAAACGTCAGGATCACCCCCTGCGTCATTCCGGTGGAGGAGTGCAGGGCATTGTTGATGGTCGCCAGCAGCAACGTGATGGCCAGGCCGCCGGCCATGCCCAGGGCGACGGAGACCGTCACGATGGTGCGAAAGGGCCTGAGCAATGCGAGCAAACCGCTGAAGGCGCCGCGCTTGGGGTCGGTCATAAATACTTCCCGGAAAGTGAAAAAGAGGGGGCTGGGCACACAGACCCTTACCCATGACAAACGAAGGATTGGCGCGACTATTTAGCTCGGTGTGCCCGATGGTGAAGGGGGTGGATAAATTGCACGGCGGCTGGTTCGTTCTTGTGGTGTAGGCGCACGCGTATTGGCGCGTGCCTGATCTATCCAGCGAGAGCGAAACAATGACGAAAAAGAATCTGGTGTACGTGTGGTCCCTGCGTAATGCTGCGGCCGACAAAGCCGGGCAGCCGGTGGCGTACAAAGACCATGAGCGCTACATGATGTCGGTGCTGGAATCCCTGGCGGGCGCACTGAACGACACGCCGCTGGGCGAGGCCTACAACCTGGTGGGCGTGGTGTATGACGACGACGAGCAGAACCCACGGGACCAGCAATTGGTGGCCGACTACGGTTTTGCCTACCAGCCGGGTCGCCAGTGGCTGTATCCGGCCGATCTGCGCGTACAGGGACGTCTGGTCAATGACTTGCTGCTGAGCGTGCCGTCGACCTATCGACGCCTGCCACGGGGCAGCGCGGAACACATCGCCGGCAAGCAAGACTTCGAGCGTCGCCTGCACGACACGCTGGTGGAGTTGAAGGCCGATATCGTGGTGCTGGACGGTTTGCTGGTGATCCTGGATGAGCTGGTGCGTCCCGGTGCGCCATTTGCCCGTCGTATCATGAACATCCATCCGGGCATTACCCGTATTGAATCGCCGTACGAGCGTCGTGGTGCCTATGCCACCTGGAATGCCTTGTACGGTGCGCGCGGTTTGACGATCACGGATTGGGCGACCAAGGCCACCACGCCATCAGAGCCGCTGTACCTCACCGGCGCGTCTTTCCACTACGTGGACAACGGCATCGATTCGGGCGAAGTGTTCCACGACGTGCTCAAGACCGAGATCACCCCGGAAGACACCATCCTTGAGTTGCGCTGGAACAACTTCAATAACAGCCTGTTCCCGGCGTTGCATGAGGGGTTGGCGTTGTTGGCCCAAAAAGGAATCTAAAGCGGGCACGGTTAGAAATGTGGGAGCGGGCTTGCTCCCACATTAAGTCTCCTGTGTGTTACAGGTCGCGCACTACGCGAAACCCAATCCAATCCCCGCGCGTCTGCGGGTAGATGTTGTTGCGATTGCCCGAGCGCGAAAACACCGGCGCTTCACCCCAGTCATTGCCCCGGATCATATAGCCCTCGCAAGTAGGCTCCATCCACGCGCTGCCGTCCGTAGGGGCGCCGATGTAGTTGGGGTGCTCGCAGTCGGCCACTCGTTCGTAGACGTTGCCATGCATGTCGTACATGCCAAACGCATTCGGCGGGTAGCTGCCGACCGGTGACGAATAGCTGTAGCCATCGGCGGGCCCGTACGTGTTGGCATGCTTGGCGATGCTGTAGTCCTTGCCTTCATCGAACGGGAAGGGGAACGGCCCGGTAGAGCCTGCGCGTGCGGCGTATTCGCGCTGGGACTCGCTGACCATGTGGTACTGCTGGCCGGTCTTTTTCGACAGCCAGGCCACATAGCGTTTGATGTCATCCATGTCCATGCACACCGCCGGCTGGCGCGGGCCCTGGGGATAGCGTGGCTTGCTGGCGATACATTCGCGGCCGGGGCGGGTGTCGCCATCGGCGATCTTCACGCCGGTCTGGCGCACGTAGCTGTCCCATTCGCCAGCGGTGATATGAAAACGGCTCATGGCAAACGGCTTGACGAAGATCACTTCATGCATCGGGCCTTCATCCGGCTCGCGGCCGACTTCATCCTCGGGCGTGCCCATGGTGAAGGTGCCGGCGGGCAGCACCACCATTTCCGGGCAGTCCTTGCAATCCTTGAACACCTTGCCAGGTTGCGGCGCGGCGGCCTGGGCCAGGGTGGGCAGCAAGGCGCCGCACAAGGCGGTGAGCGCCAGGGCTGTGAGGGGTTTGTTCATGTGGGCCTCTCATTCAAAGGGAAAAGGTGTGCGTCACGCCCGCTGGCTCAGCAAGGTCATGAAGCGCTGGATTTCGGCGGAAGAGTTGAGCAGGCCGGGGGAGGTGCGGATGACGGGGCCGACATCGCGGTCCACGGCGTCGATCACGACGCGGTTTTTCATCATGTAGGCCGCGACGGCATCACTGTCCTGGCCCTTGACGCGGAAGAAGGTAAAGCCCGCCGATAGTTCAGGGCTGTGCGGCGTGACCAGTTCGATCTTCGGGTCGGCCAGCAATTGCTCTTTCAGTTCGGTATTGAGTGCGTGAATCCGCGCCTGCACCTGCGCCTTGCCCAATTGCAGGTGCAGCTTGAACGCCTCGTCCGCCGCCCAGCGATGCTCGAAGGCGTGGTAGCCGCCCGGGGTCATGATGGTGGCGAAGTCCTTGTCTTCGGAGAAGGTCGGCACCATCGGGGTCACGTACTTGTTTTGCGGGTCGCGGGCGCAGACAAGGCCCGTGCCGCGTGGGCCGAACATCCATTTGTGGGTGCCGGCGATGAAAAAATCGCAGTGCATGTCCGGGAAGTCGAGGTTTTCCACGCCGAATCCGTGCACGCCGTCCACCACATAAAGGATGCGGTCCTGCTCGTCACGGTTGCGGTTGTGTTCCTCCACCAGCTTGCCGATCTCGCCGATGGGCAGCTTCACGCCGCTGCCGGACTGCACCCAGGTCATGCCGAGTACGCGGGTGTTGGGGCGGATATTGCGCTGGATGTTGCCCAGCACTTCGTCGGCCGATACGCGGTTGGCGTTGTCGAACAGGCGAATCTTGCGGACCTGGGTCTGCTCCTTGCGCACCCGGAAATCCAGGCTGAACTCGGTGGCGTAGTGTTCGTGGACGGTGGTGAGTATCTCCTGGTCAGGCCGCACCTTGATCCCGCCATAAATCATCGCCAAACCTTCGGAAGTACTGCCGGTCAGGGCGATCTGCGGTGGTGTGGCCTTCAGGTACCGGCCGGCCCACTCGCGCACCTGGCCTTCGCGTTTCCAGGTTTCCTGCAGGTCCCAGTCCATGGCCAGCCCGGGGTTGCGATCGATCTGCGCGCGGTAGCGTTCGATGGCCTCGCGCACCGGCTTGGGGTGCGAAGCCACCAGGAAGTTGGAAAAATGCAGGTAAGCCGGGTCCTGGTTGAACAGTTGCTTGAGTCCCGTCCATGGGTCATCGGGTGGAGCGTTGGCGGCGATGGCCTGCGGGAGCAGGGCGGCGCCCAGTGGCAGGCTGGCGGCAAATACCCCGGCCTGCTTGAGAAAGGTACGGCGGTCGGTCATGGACTGGCTTCTGGATGATTAACGGTTGGCCAAGGGCTTGGCGGCTTTTTGGACCTGGTCCCACACGCGCAGGAAGTTGCCTCCCCACAGCTTGGCGATATCGGCTTCGGAGTAGCCGCGCTGGATCAGTTCGGCGGTGACGTTGCGTATTTCGCCGACGTTGTTCCAGCCCTGGACGCCGCCGCCATCGTTGAAGTCCGACGACAGGCCGACATGGTCGATGCCGATCTTGCGCACGGTGTAGTCGATGGCATCGCCCAGGTCCTTGAGGGTGGCCTTCGGCTCTTCATCGAGGATGCCGTACAGCGCACTGGCGTACTCGCCGAACTTGTGTTCGGGCCAGGCGGCAATGATCGCGTCGCCCGGCATCAGCGCTACGGCCAGGTTGGGCAGGGGCGGCAGGTCGAAGCGGGCGCGAAGGGCGTTGAGCTTGTCCTGGGTCGGCTGGCTCAGCGGGCGCAGATAGGCGGAGAAGCCGACGATCTGCACCACGCCGCCGCTGTTTTTGATCAGTTGCAGCTCTTTGTCGCTCAGGTTGCGCGGGATATCCACGGAGGCGCGTGGCGCCGAGTGGGACGCCACCATCGGCGTGCGGCTCAATTGCGCCACTTGCTCCAGGGCCTTGGTCGACATTTGCGATACGTCGATGATCACCCCCAGGTCATTGAGGCGGTGTACCGCTTGCTTGCCGATGTCCGACAGGCCCTCAAGGGCGTCAGTGGAGTCATTGAAAAACGGCAGCGGCCGCGACGAGTCCGACCAGGCGTTGTTGCCCACGTAGCTGAAGCCGAACATGCGCATGCCGCGCGCCGCCCACAGGTCCAGCTGGTTCAAGTCGTTGCCCAGCGGGTAGGCGTTGAGCATGCTGATGAAGATCGCGAACTTGCCCTCGCCGTGCAGCCGCCGGAAATCATCCGGGGTATAGGCGATGGCGACCTGGTTGGGGAAGTCGCGCACCATGCCGCTGATGATCTTGTAGCGCACTTCCTGCTCGTTGCGCGCGGCTTCGACAAAACCGTCGGTGGGCTTGTGCGGGGCGTTGGGGCCGTTCCAGATTTCCGGCCAGCCGAAGATGGTCAATGCCGCGCCGGACAGACGCCCGCGGGCCGCCTTGACCAGGTCGAACTGGCCTTCACCGTCCTTGTCCGCCTCGTTGCCGGCAGTGCCGAAATCCACGGGCACGGTGATATGGCTGTCGAACGACAGCAGCCGGTCCTGCATTTCATTGGCCTGCTTGATCACCTCCAGCGGGTAGCCAGCATTGCCTTTGAACCAGTGATCCCAGACCAGGAAACCGGCCCCGGCACCGATGGCCAGTGCCAGTGGCAAGCCGATGTACAGCGCCTTTTTCGAACGTGGTTTTGTCATTGCCATCTCAGTCAGTTGAGGCCTTCGCTATCAGGGAAGAACGAGTGATCGGCGGCAAAATTTAGGCGGCGAGGGCGCCTCGGTAAATTTCCCCGGCGGGCAAACGTTCTAGCTCTGATAAAGCCGTTTCCTAAGGTAGACAATGACCATCTCTCGACGTGGGTTCATCGCAGGCCTGGCGCTGACAGGCGCCGCGGTGCCGGCCGCCTTCTATGCCCATCGCGAGTTGACGCGCGAAGAAGAATTCCCCATCACCCCCGGCGAAGCCACGGTGGACCTGGCCGACACCGCCGGCCAGCACTTGGCGAACACCCTGCGTGGGGTGTGGGACCTGCGCCTGGAAGGCCGCGATGCCGCCCTCAAAGGGCTGCCACTGCAAGATTTGCAACTGCTGCTCGACATCGCCCCCCGTGGACGCGGTTTGCGCGGTTACCTAGACACCGCCGCCCACCTGCGCGCCGACGGCGAGCCACGCTACCGGGTGTTGGGTGACCTGCTGACGGGGGAGAGCACCGTGCTCTACTGGCGGCTGATCGACCGCGATTCGTCCGACGGTACGCCCGCCTATGAATTCAAGATGACCCTCGACCAGGTCTGGGCGGATTTTGCCAACGCCGGCAGCAGCACCCTCAGCGGGCAGATCCTCGACCTGGGTCGCCCCCTGGCGTTGGTCGAGCGCGATAACCGCTTCATCGCCCATAAGCACTGGTTCCCAGAAGCCCGCCAACGCATCGGCCTCAATCCGACCTTGCTGGCTTGGCTGATTGCGCCCGAACACCGGCTGTTCCACCAGCTGTGGCACGCCACCCGTGACCAGTGGCACAAACTCTCCGAGGAAAAGCGCGAGGCCTTGCGCGGCATCGGCTGGCAACCCGGCCCGCGCGGCCAGGAGCGCGATGCCCGGGGCAAGCGCAAGGACCGCAACGGCTCGGGCATCGATTTCTTCTTTATGCACCGTCACATGCTCGGCACGGCTCGCGCGATGCAGGATCTGCCCTCCTGGCCGCAATTCCCCGAGCCGCAACCGGCCCTGGAGCGTGATCGCCAGGGTTTTTTGCGCTACTTCGATAACCACGATGGTTTTGCGCTGCCACCCACCTGGTGGGCGCCGGATGACAGCGACTACACCCAGTGGGTCAGCGACATCAAGGCCGCCGAGACCTATCACAGCAATTTCCAGGTGTGGGAGTCCCAATACCGCGACCCGCGCTACCTGGCCAAATTCACCCTGGGCCAGTTGGGCTCCGAGATGGAGCTGGGCCTGCACGACTGGCTGCACATGCGTTGGGCCTCGGTGCCGCGCGACCCGTCCAACGGCGCCCCCGTGCCCATGGCCCGCGACCCTTCCGATTTTGCTGCGCGCTGGTATGCAGCGGAAAACGACTTCCTTGGCGACCCGTTTTCCTCCCATGTGAATCCGGTGTTCTGGCATTTCCACGGCTGGATCGACGACCGCATCGAAGACTGGTTCCGTGCCCATGAACGCTTCAATCCGGGCGAAGTCCAGCGCATGCAAGTCAACGGCGTGGCCTGGTTCGCACCGGGTCGCTGGGTGGAAGTCGGCGACCCCTGGCTGGGCCCGGATACCCATGGCTGCAGCACCACGCCGGGGTTGCAGGTGGGCAAGTCGATGGAGATGGACCCGGAGGTCATGAAGCTGGCGCTGCGCATTACTTTTGGTGAAGACGAGGGAATGTTGCAAGGCTTGTTCAAGCGGGTGCCGAAGCGGCCTTGGTATGCGCGGCACCTGAAGCTGAAAACCCCTTGAATGGGGCTGTGGTGGGCGCAGCCACCACAGATTGAACCAACCCAATTCCCCCTTGTCCCCGCTTCCCATGTCACCCCCCGCCTGCCAAATCCCTTAATTTTCCAAGCCTGCCGGAAGCCTCTCCAGGCCCCCGGCTGCGCCCGCTTTTTGGAGGCGGGGCGCACAGCACCCGATTCAAGCGGCAGCTGAAAACGGACTTTCTTCTCCACCGTGACTTATCAGGCAGGTTACCCCATGCAGTTCAGCGAATTATTGGCAGCGATTTCCACCCATGCGATCCGTCTGCAACTGGAAGAAGGCGACCTGATCATCCTGGGCGATGACGAAGCGCTGGACGATGCGCTGTGGGATCAATTGATCGCCCACAAGCCCCGACTGCTCGAACTGGTCGCCGAACATGGCGGCGACTGGCTGAGCCCGGCCTACCGCATCACCCCGGACATGCTGCCGCTGGTCAGCCTGGACCAGGCGGCTATCGACCGGATTGTCGCGGCCATCCCCGGCGGCGCGGCGAATGTGCAGGATATCTACCCACTGGCGCCGCTTCAGGAAGGCATGCTGTACCACCATCTGTCGGCCGAGCAGGGCGATCCGTACGTGTTGCACGCGCAGTTCGAGTTCGACAGCCGTGGGCGTCTGGAGGCGTTTGCCGAAGCGCTGCAATGGGTGATCGATCGTCACGACATCCTGCGCACCTCTATGGTCTGGGAGCGTCTCGACGAGCCGTTGCAGGTGGTGTGGCGCAACGCGAGCCTGTCTTGCGAGGCGGTTGATTTCGATCCGCGTTGTTATCGCATGGACCTGGGCCAGGCGCCGTTGCTGCGCCTGGTGTTTGCCGAGGATTCGCTCACTGGGCGGGTGGCCGCGACCCTGCTGTTCCATCACACCATCCTCGACCACACCGCCCTGGACGTGGTGCGCCATGAAGTCCAGCTATACCTGGCCGGCGAGCACGCCCAGGCCGGTGAGCCGGTGCCGTTTCGCAGCTATATCGCCCAGGTGCGCCATGGTGTCAGCGAGCAGGCCCACGAAGCATTCTTCCGCGAGATGCTAGCGGATATCGAAGAGCCGACGCTGCCTTTCGGTTTGCAGGATGTACAGGGTGACGGCCTGGGCATTGACGAGGCACGCATCGCCGTCGACAGCTTACTGAGCCGCCGCCTGCGTACCCTGGCACGCCCCCTTGGCGTCAGCGTGGCCAGCATGATGCACCTGGCACTGGCCCGCGTATTGGGCGTGGTCTCTGGGCGTGACGCGGTGGTGTTTGGCACGGTGATGCTCGGCCGCATGGGGGCGGGCGAGGGCGGTGAACGGGCCCTGGGTATGTTCATCAACACCTTGCCCTTGCGTGTGGATGTGGGCGAACAGGGCGTGCGTGCCGGGGTCAAGGCCACCCATGAACGCCTCACGACCTTGCTCAACCACGAACATGCGTCCCTCGCGCTGGCCCAGCGTTGCAGTGGCGTGGCCGCACCGACGCCGCTGTTCAGCGCCATGCTCAACTACCGCCACAGCGCCGCCACGGACATGGCCGAGGTGATCGAGGTGGCCGAGGGCATCCGTGTACTGGGCGCCGAGGAGCGCACCAACTACCCGCTGACGGTCAACGTCGATGACCTGGGTGAAGACTTCGCGCTGACCGTGATGGTCGACGCATCCATCGGTGCCGAACGGGTTGCCACTTACCTGCACACCGCCCTGGCAGGCTTGGCTGATGCCCTGGAGCAACGACCGGACATGCCGCTCAGCGGCCTGAACATCCTGCCCGACACCGAACGCCACACCCTGCTGCACAGCCTCAATCAAAGCTCCGCGCACTACGCCGACACCGCCCTGGTCCATCAGCAAGTCGAAACCCACGCCGCCGCCCAGCCCGAAGCCATCGCCTTGCGCTTCGACAACCAGCGCCTCACCTACCGCCAGCTCAACGAGCGCGCCAACCAGGTTGCCCATCGCCTGCTGGCCCAAGGCATCTGCCCGGATGACCGCGTGGCGATCTGCGTGGAGCGCGGCCCGGAGATGATCATTGGCTTGCTCGGCATCCTCAAGGCGGGCGCCGGCTATGTGCCGATCGACCCGGCCTACCCGTTGGAGCGCATTGCCTACACCCTGGCCGACAGCGCGCCTGTGGCCGTGCTGGTGCAAGCCAACACGCGTCACCTGGTCGGCGACCTGCCACAGATCGACCTCAATGGCTTGCGCGGCGAGTCCCTCGTCAACCCTCGGGTCAGGGTCAGCCCGGCCCATCTGGCCTACGTGATCTACACCTCCGGCTCCACCGGCCAGCCCAAGGGCGTGATGATCGAACACCGCCAGGTGGCGCGGCTGTTCACGGCCACCGAGCACTGGTTCGGCTTCAACGCCAACGATGTGTGGGCGTTGTTCCACTCGTTCGCCTTTGATTTCTCAGTGTGGGAAATCTGGGGCGCGCTGATGCACGGCGGCCAGTTGCTGATCGTGCCGCAACTGGTCAGCCGTTCGCCGGATGAATGCTATTCGCTGCTGTGCGAAGCGGGCGTGAGCATCCTCAACCAGACGCCGAGTGCCTTCCGCCAGTTGATTGCTGCGCAAAGCCAGAACCCGCAATCCCACTCCTTGCGCCAAGTGATCTTTGGCGGCGAAGCGCTGGAACCGGGCATGCTCAAGCCGTGGTACGCCCGGGCAATCAATGCCGGCACGCAACTGGTAAACATGTACGGCATCACCGAAACCACCGTGCACGTGACCTATCGCGCCCTCGAAGCGGCGGATGCGCAATTGGTTGGCGTCAGCCCGATTGGCGTGCGTATTCCCGACTTGCAGCTGTACGTGCTGGATGCGCGTCGCGAGCCGCTGCCGTTGGGGGTGGTCGGTGAGTTGTACGTCGGCGGCGCCGGGGTGGCGCGCGGTTACCTCAACCGTGAGGCGCTGACCGCCGAGCGCTTCCTGGCCGACCCGGCCACCGGCCAGCGCCTGTACAAGACCGGCGACCTCGGCCGCCTGCTGGCCGACGGCAGCGTCGAATACCTGGGGCGCAACGATGACCAGGTGAAGATCCGCGGTTTCCGCATCGAACTGGGCGAGATCGAAGCGCACCTGGCCACTGCTCCTGGCGTACGTGATGCCGTAGTGATCGCCCGTGAGGACGAACCGGGCGATAAGCGCCTGGTGGCCTACGTGATTGCCGAAGGCGAACTACAGGCAGCCGATCTGCGCGACCATCTGCTCCAGAGCCTGGCCGAGCACATGGTGCCCAGCGCCTTTGTGCAGCTGGATACATTCCCGCTGACCACCAACGGCAAGCTCGACCGCAAGGCACTCCCCGCGCCGGATGCCGACGCCCTGGCCCGTCGCGGGTATACAGCGCCACAAGGCGCGGTGGAAACCGCCATAGCCACGATCTGGCAAGACCTGCTCAAGCTCGACCAGGTCGGCCGTGACGACAACTTCTTCGAACTGGGCGGCCATTCGCTGTTGGCCGTCAAGCTGATCGAACGCATGCGCCAGGTCGACCTCAGCGCCGATGTGCGCGTGCTGTTCGGCCAACCGACCCTGGCGGCACTGGCCGCCGCCGTCGGTGGGCAACAGGAGGTGCAGGTCCCGGCCAACCTGATTACCCAGGCCAGCCAGCACATCACCCCGGACATGGTGCCGTTGGTGGAACTGGACCAGGCGGCGCTCGACCACATCATCCAGAGCGTACCCGGCGGCCTCAGCAACGTGCAGGACATCTACGGCCTGGCGCCGTTGCAGGCCGGCATTCTCTACCATCACCTGGCGACCACCGAGGGCGATCCCTACGTGTTGCAGGTGCAGTTCAGTTTCAACGATCAGGCAGCGGTGGACGCATTCATCCAGGCATTGCACAGCGTGATCGAACGCAACGATATCCTGCGCACAGCGATTCTCTGGGAAGGCCTCAACGAGGCGGTGCAGGTGGTCTTGCGCCAGGCGACCTTGGCCGTTGAGCGTAGCGACGAGTCCCTGGCCCAACTGCAACAACGCTTCGACCCGCGTCACTTCCGCCTCGACCTGACCCGCGCGTCACTGATGCGCTTCGCCTACTCAGAAGAGCAAGGCCGTTTTGTCGGCATCTTGCTGTTGCACCATATCCTGCTGGACCACACCGCGTTGCAGGTGCTGGTGGACGAAATGAGCGCCAACCTTTCTGGCAACAGCGCACAACTGCCGGACGCCGTGCAGTACCGCAACTACGTGGCCCAGGCGCGACTTGGGGTCAGCCAGGCGCAGCACGAAGCGTTCTTCAGTGAAATGCTCGGCGATATCGATGAGCCGACCTTGGCCTTCGGCCTGCAGGACGTGAATGGCGACGGCAGTGGCATCCTTGAAGCTCACCTGCCGCTGGAACCGGCACTCAGCCTGGGCTTGCGCGAACAGGCGCGGCAACTGGGGGTGAGCACTGCAAGCCTGGTGCATTTGGCCTGGGCCCAGGTGCTGGGGCAGGTGTCTGGCCAACAGGATGTGGTGTTCGGCACCGTGTTGCTGGGCCGCATGCAGGGCGGCGAGGGCGCCGACCGCGCGTTGGGCATGTTCATCAACACCTTGCCGCTGCGGGTCAGCCTCGGCACGGTCGGCGTGCAAGCCGGCGTGCGCGCCACCCATGCGCGCCTGGCGCAATTGCTCGGGCATGAGCACGCCTCGTTGTCCCTGGCCCAGCGTTGCAGCGGCGTGCCGGGTTCGCTACCGCTGTTCAGCACCTTGCTCAACTATCGCCACAGCGCACCGGGGGAAGCGCCGGGGGACAGCCCGTTCGCCGCCTCCGGTATCCAGATTCTCAGCTCCGAAGAACGCAGCAACTACCCGCTGGTGCTCAACGTCGATGACCTGGGTACGGGCTTCGCACTCACCGTACAGGGCGTCGCGACCCTCGATGTACAACGCGTGGGTGAGTACATGCTCACCGCGTTGCGCCACCTGGTGACCGCGTTGCAGCAGGCGCCGACCACACCGTTGCAGGCGGTATCGATCCTGCCAGCCGCCGAGCGTCACCAATTGCTGGTGGACTTCAACGCCACCGCCCGTGAATACCCGTCCCAGCTCACCGTGCACCAGCTGTTCGAAGCCCAGGCACTGGCCCGTCCGGAAGCCGTGGCGGCCGTGCATGGCCAGCTGTCCTTGAGTTACCGCGACCTCAACCGGCATGCCAACCGCCTGGCCCATCACTTGCTCAGCCAGGGCGTGCAGCCGGGCGAAAGTGTGGCGATTGCCCTGCCGCGTTCACTCGACCTGCTGATCTGCCAGCTGGCGATCCTCAAGTGCGGCGCGGTGTATGTGCCGCTGGACGTCAACGCGCCGGTCGAGCGCCAAGCGTTTATCGTGCAGGACAGCGGTGCGCACCGGGTGCTCAACAACCTGGCCGACCTGAACCTGGATGCCCAGTCTCCGCGTAACCCTGAACTGCCGCAGTCCGCCGAAAGCGTCGCCTACATCCTCTACACCTCCGGCTCCACCGGGGCGCCCAAAGGCGTGCAAGTGCCGCACCGCGCCATTTCGCGCCTGGTGCTCAACAACGGTTACGCCGAATTCAACGCGCGCGACCGCGTGGCGTTCGCCTCCAACCCAGCGTTCGATGCCAGCACCCTGGATGTGTGGGCGCCGTTGCTCAACGGTGGCTGCGTGGTGGTGGTCGAGCATGGCGTGCTGCTGTCCCAGGCGGCGTTTGCGTCGTTATTGCAGGAGCAATCCGTCAGCGTGTTGTGGATGACCGCCGGGTTGTTCCACCAGTACGCCGACGCGTTGATGCCGGTGTTCCGCCAGCTGCGCTACCTGATCGTTGGCGGCGATGTACTCGACCCGCAGGTGATTGGCCGCGTACTTGAACACGGCAAACCCCAGCACCTGCTCAACGGCTACGGGCCTACCGAAGCCACCACCTTTTCCACCACCTTCGAGATCACCTCGGTGGGCGAGGGCGGTATTCCCATCGGCCGCCCGATAGCGAATGCCCAGGCCTACGTGCTCGACCCACGCCAGCAACCCGTGCCGTTGGGCGTGGTGGGCGAGCTGTACATCGGCGGCGCGGGCGTGGCCAAGGGGTATCTGAACCAGCCGCAACTGACCGCCGAAAAATTCATCCCGAACCCGTTTGGTGAAGGCGTGCTGTACCGCACCGGCGACCTGGCCTGCTGGCAGGTCGACGGCACCTTGGTGTACCAGGGGCGCAATGACCTGCAGGTGAAGATCCGTGGTTTCCGGATTGAACCGGGCGAGATCGAAACCTGCCTGGCCAGCTTCACTGGCGTAAAAGACGCCGTGGTGCTGGCCCGTGAAGACGAGCCTGGCGACAAGCGCCTGGTGGCCTACTACACCGCCAGCGAGCCGTTGGACATCGAAACACTGCGCGCCCACCTGCAAGGCCAACTGCCGGATTACATGGTGCCGTCGGCCTATGTGTGGCTGGAGCTGCTACCGCTGACCGCCAACGGCAAGCTCGACCGCAAGGGCCTGCCGGTGCCGGACCAGAGTGCGCTGCTCAGCCGTGGGTTTGAAGCGCCGGAAGGCGAAGTGGAAACCCAGCTCGCGCAGATCTGGCAGGACGTACTCAAACTCGACCGCGTGGGCCGTCACGATCACTTCTTCGAATTGGGCGGGCATTCATTGCTGGCGGTCAGCCTGATCGAGCGTATGCGCCAGGTCGGCCTGAGCTGCGATGTGCGTGTGTTGTTCAGCCAGCCAAGCCTGGCGGCGCTGGCCGCCGCCGTGGGCAGTGGCCGGGAAGTCGTGGTGCCGGCCAATGGCATTCCAGTGGGTTGCACGCAGATCACGCCGTTGATGCTGACCCTGGTGCAGCTCGACCCGACGGCGATCGCGCGTATCGTCGCGAACGTGCCGGGCGGTGCGGCGAACGTGCAGGATATTTATCCGTTGGCGCCGTTGCAGGAAGGCATTCTTTACCACCACATCAGTGCCGAACAGGGCGATCCGTACCTGCTGCAATCGCGCATGGCATTCGACAGTATTGAGCGCCTGCACGCGTTCATGGGCGCGTTGCAAAAGGTTGTGGCCCGCCATGACATCTTGCGTACCGGCGTGGTCTGGGAAGGCCTGGACAGCCCGGTGCAAGTGGTTTGGCGTGAGGCGCAACTGGTTGTCCAGGAGGTTGCCTTGGACCCGGCGGACGGCGACGTCATCGAACAATTGCACGCGCGCTTCGATGCCCGCCATTACCGCCTGGACATCACCCAGGCGCCGCTGCTGCGCATGGTTTACGCCCAGGATCCGCAGCACAACCGCGTCGCGGCGATCCTGCTGTTCCACCACCTGGCGCTGGACCACACCGCCATGGAAGTAGTGGGCCAGGAGATGCGCACGTTCCTGTTCAACCCGGCGCAGGACTTGCCCGAGGCGGCACCGTTCCGCAACTACGTGGCCCAGGCGCGCCTGGGTGTGAGCGTGGAGGAGCACGAAGCGTTCTTCCGCGACATGCTCGCTGACGTGGATGAGCCGACCCTGCCATTCGGTGTGCAAGACGTGCAGGGCGATGGGCGTGAGATCGAAGAAGCCGAATGGCCGGTGGATGCCGTGCTGGCCCAGCGCGTGCGCGAACAGGCGCGGCAGTTGGGCGTTAGCGCGGCAAGCCTGATGCACCTGGCCTGGGCGCAGGTACTGGGCCTGGTGTCCGGGCGTGACGACGTGGTGTTCGGCACCGTATTGATGGGCCGCATGCAGGCCGGTGACGGGGCGGACCGTGCGCTGGGCATGTTCATCAACACCTTGCCGCTGCGGGTCAATGTAGCAGCGCCGGCGGCGGTTGCGGTCAAGGCGACCCATGGGCGCTTGAGTGCCTTGCTTGGCCACGAACATGCGTCCCTGGCGCTGGCCCAGCGTTGCAGTGGCGTGGCGAATGCCTCGCCGCTGTTCAGTGCCTTGCTCAACTACCGCCACAGCACGCCTGGCGAAATGGCCCGCGACGGCCATGGCATATGGGAAGGGGTGCAACTGCTCGGCGGTGAGGAGCGCAGCAACTACCCGCTGACCTTGAGCGTGGATGACCTGGGCGAAGGCTTCGGCCTGAGCGTCTTGGCGCTGCCGCAGATCGGTGCCCAGCGCACGTGTGCCTATATGCTTAACGCTGTCGAACAGTTGGTCGAGACGCTGGAAAACGCACCGAAGACTGTGCTGACCCAGCTACCGATCCTACCGACAGCGGAGCGTGAAACCCTGCTGCGCGAGTTCAACGCCACCGCCAGCGATTTCCCCAAGGGCCACACGGTGCATGGGGCATTCGAGGTCCAGGCCGAGCGCCAACCTCACGCCATCGCCGTGGTGCAGGACGGCGAATCGCTGACCTACCAGCAGCTCAATATTCGCGCCAACCAGTTGGCCCATCATCTGTTGCAACAGGGCGTGCAGCCCGACGATCGCGTCGCCCTGTGCTGCCGTCGCGGCCCGCAGATGCTGGTGGGCTTGCTGGGCATCCTCAAGGCCGGTGCCGGCTACGTGCCTATCGACCCGGCGTATCCCGCCGAGCGCATCGCTTACTTGCTGCAAGACAGCGCCCCCGTGGCGGTGTTGGCCGAAGCCAGTACCCGCGACCTGTTGGGCGCGGTTGCCACCCTCGACCTGCACGATCCGCGCGTGCAGCAGCAGGCCGTCAGCAACCCGCAACTCAGCGCATTGACCCCGGCGCACTTGGCTTACGTCATCTACACCTCCGGCTCCACCGGCCAGCCCAAAGGTGTGATGGTGGAACACCGCACCGTGGAAAACCTGGTGCACTGGCACTGCGAGGCCTTTGGCCTGGATGCGACGGGCCACACCAGCAGCGTCGCCGGTTTCGGTTTTGATGCGATGGCCTGGGAGGTCTGGCCGGCGCTGTGCGTGGGTGCCACCCTGCATCTGCCACCGGCCGATGTGGGCAATGAAAATATCGATGAACTGCTCGCCTGGTGGCTGGCGCAACCGCTGGACGTCAGCTTCCTGCCAACGCCTGTGGCCGAATACGCCTTCAGCCAGAACCTGCAACACCCCACGTTGCGCATTCTATTGATTGGCGGTGATCGCCTGCGCCAGTTCACCCAGGAACGCCGTTTTGCAGTGATCAACAACTACGGCCCCACCGAAGCCACGGTAGTTGCCACCTCCGGCCGCGTGCGCGCCGGGCAGGTGCTGCATATCGGCCGGCCCATCGCCAATGCCAGCGTCTACCTGCTGGATGCGCACTTGCGGCCGGTGCCGGTGGGGGTGGCGGGCGAGTTGTATGTGGGCGGCAGCGGCGTGGCGCGCGGTTACCTGAACCGTCCGGACCTGAGCGCCGGACGCTTCCTGCACGACCCGTTCAACGAGGGTCGCATGTACCGCACCGGCGACCTGGCGCGCTGGTTGCCGGATGGCAATATCGAGTACCTGGGGCGTAACGATGACCAGGTGAAAGTGCGTGGCGTGCGGGTTGAGCTGGGTGAAATCGAAAGCCGCCTGGCTGCACTGGACGGCGTCGCTGAGGCGGTGGTGCTGGTGCGCGAAGGGCGCTTGATTGCCTGGTTCACCGAACAGCAACCGTTGGATATCGACACCCTACGCGCGCAACTGCAAGCCCAATTGCCGGATGCCTTGGTGCCGGTCGCCTATGTGAAGCTGCAGACCTTGCCCCTGACCGCCAACGGCAAGCTCGACCGCAAGGCGTTGCCGGAACCGGATCAGGCGGCGTTGCTGACGCGCGATTATGAAGCACCCCAAGGCGAGGTTGAGAGCACCCTGGCGCGTATTTGGGCCGAGGTTCTGCAAGTGGAGCAGGTCGGGCGCCATGACCATTTCTTCGAGCTGGGCGGCCATTCGTTGCTGGCCGTCAGCCTGATCGAACGCATGCGCCAGGTCGGCCTGAGTGCCGATGTGCGCGTGCTGTTCAGCCAGCCGACCCTGGCCGCGCTGGCGGCTGCCGTGGGCAGTGGGCGCGATGTGTCGGTGCCGGAAAACCGTATTCCGGCGGGCTGCCAGCGCATCACCCCGGACCTGTTGTCCCTGGTGCAACTCGACCAATCGACCATCGACCACGTCGTTGCCCAGGTGCCCGGTGGCGCTGCCAATGTGCAGGACATCTACCCGCTGGCGCCGCTGCAGGAAGGCATTCTCTACCACCACATCAGCGCAGGGCAGGGCGACCCTTACCTGCTGCAATCGCACCTGGCGTTCGACAGCCTCGACCGCTTGAATGCCTTCGCCCAGGCGCTGCAACAGGTGATCGACCGTCACGACATCCTGCGCACCGCCGTGGTCTGGGAGGGCCTGGCCCAGCCGCTGCAAGTGGTGTGGCGCAAGGCCCGCTTGCAGGTGCAGGCGGACGTGATCGACCAACTGCACCAGCGCTTCGACCCGCGCCAGTACCGTGTGCCGATGAATCAGGCGCCGCTGATACGCCTGGTGTACGCGCCGGACCCGGCCAATCAGCGCGTGGTCGCGATCCTGTTGTTCCACCACATTGCCCTCGATCACACCGCCCTCGACGGTGTGCGCCACGAGATGCAGGCCAGCCTGCTCGGGCAGCCACAACCTGCCGGCGACGCCACGCCGTACCGTAACTATGTGGCCCAGGCGCGGTTGGGTGTCAGCGAGGAGGAACATGAGCAGTTCTTCCGTGGAATGCTCGGCGATATCAGCGAACCGACCCTGCCATTCGGCCTGCAGGACGTGCGCGGCGACGGTAATGCCATCGAAGAGGTCCAACTGAACCTGGCCCCGACCCTCAACCAGCGCCTGCGGACCCAGGCGCGTTTACTCGGCGTGAGTGCCGCCAGCCTGTTCCACCTGGCCTGGGCGCGAGTCCTCGCCAGCACTTCAGGCCAGGAAAACGTGGTGTTCGGCACCGTGTTGCTGGGGCGCATGCAAGGCGGCAAAGGCAGTGATCGCGCGCTGGGTATGTTCATCAACACCTTGCCGCTGCGCGTGGACATTGATGGCAGCGGCGTGCGCGTGGCGGTCAAACAGACCCATGCGCGACTGACCGCATTGCTCGGGCATGAACACGCATCCCTCGCCCTGGCCCAGCGTTGCAGTGGCGTCGCCGCGCCGCAGCCGTTGTTCAGCGCCATGCTCAACTACCGCCACAGCGACAGCCAGCAGGCGCCAGTCTCCCAGGCCTGGGAAGGCATCCAGACCCTGGCCAGCGAGGAGCGCACCAACTACCCGTTGACGCTGAACGTGGACGACCAGGGCGACGGCTTCCGTCTTACTGCCATGACCGCGAAGTCGATTGGCGCGCAACGCCTCTGCGGTTATCTGCAAGTGACCTTGCAAGGGCTGGTCGACGCACTGGAGCAGGCGCCGCAGCTGGCGGTCAATCGCTTGCCGGTGCTGGAGGCCCAGGAACGTCAGCAACTGCTGTCGGGTTTCAACGCCACTGAGGTCGCCTATGACCTCGACCAGACCTTGCACGGCCTGTTTGAAGCGCAAGTGATGCGCACACCGGACGCCATCGCCGTCAAGGCAGGTGAGCTGACATTGACCTACGCCGAACTGAACGCGCAGGCCAACCAACTGGCGCATCACCTCATAGATATGGGCGTGCAAGCCGATTCGCGGGTCGCGATCTGCGTGGAGCGCGGCCTGGACATGGTGGTCGGACTGTATGCGATCCTCAAGGCCGGTGCCGCCTATGTGCCGCTGGACCCGGCGTATCCGCTGGAACGTATCGCCTACATGCTGGAAGACAGCGCGCCTGTTGCGGTGCTGGCCCAAGGCGCCACGCGTGGTTTGCTGGGCGACGCGCCGGTGATCGATCTGGACCGGCCGACCTGGCAGCACCAATCTATCGATAACCCACAGGTGCAGGCCTTCAGCGCCTACGTGATCTACACCTCCGGTTCCACCGGTCAGCCCAAGGGCGTGATCAACGACCATCCTGGCGTGGTCAACCGCCTGTTGTGGATGCAGGACGCCTACGGCCTCAAGGCCCACGACCGGGTGTTGCAGAAAACCCCGTTCAGCTTCGACGTGTCGGTGTGGGAGTTCTTCTGGCCGCTATTCACTGGAGCGTGCCTGGTCATGGCGCGTCCTGGTGGGCATAAAGACCCGGCCTATCTGTGCGAGGTGATCGCGAACGAACAGATCACCACGTTGCACTTTGTGCCGTCGATGCTCGATGTGTTCCTCGCCCATGGTGATGTCAGCCAGGCGGCCGGTCTGCAACGGGTAATGTGCAGCGGCGAAGCCTTGCCGGGCAGCCTGGTGCGGCGCTTCAAGCAGCAACTGCCGGGCATCGGCCTGTACAACCTGTACGGCCCGACCGAAGCCGCCGTCGACGTGACCGCCTGGAACTGCGCGCGCCCGGACGTGCCGGACAACACGCCGATTGGCAAACCCATCGCCAACACCCGCATGTACGTGTTGGATGGGCAAATGCAGCCGGTGCCCCTGGGCGTGGTGGGCGAGTTGTTCATCGGCGGCGTGCAGGTGGCGCGCGGTTACCTCAATCGTCCTGAGTTGACCGCCGAACGTTTCCTCAAGGACCCGTTCACCGACGGCCGCCTGTATCGCACCGGCGACCTGGGGCGTTACCTGCTCGACGGCACTATCGAGTACCTGGGCCGCAACGACGACCAGGTGAAGATCCGTGGCTTGCGCATCGAGCTGGGCGAGATCCAGGCACGCCTGTTGGAACATCCGCAGGTCAACGAAGCCGCGGTAGTGGCCCGCGATGACCGGCTCGTCGCCTACTACACCGGCGTTCGGGCTACGGACCTGCGCGAACACCTGCTGCACCACCTGCCGGATTTCATGGTGCCCGCGCTGTTCGTGCACCTCGACGCGTTGCCGCTGAGCCCCAATGGCAAGCTCGACCGCAAGGCCTTGCCGGCGCCGGGCAGCGAAGCCTTGACCGTGCGCGAGTACGAAGCCCCGGTGGGCGACACCGAAATCCTCCTGGCGCAACTCTGGGCCGAGCTGCTCAACGTGGAACGGGTAGGGCGCCAGGACAATTTCTTTGAACTGGGCGGGCACTCGCTGCTCGCCGTGAGCTTGATCGGGCGCTTGCGCCAGGAAGGCATGGAAGCCGATGTGCGTGCGTTGTTCGAACAGCCGACCCTGGCTGGCTACGCCGCGATGACTGAACGAATGGAGATCGTCCTGTGAGCATTCTCGAACTGCTGGCGACGCTGAAAACCAAGGACGTGCAACTCGCGCTCAAGGGCGAGCAGTTGTCGGTGCAAGGCAACAAACAAGCGCTGAGCGACCCGGTGATTCTTGCCGCCTTGCGCGAACACAAGCCGGCGCTGATCGAGCTGATCAAGGCCGGCGAGTATTCGGCCGCCAACGAGGTGCCGGCCAATGGCATCCCGGCCAATGCCGAACGGATCACGCCGGCCATGTTGACCCTGTCCGACCTGAGCCAGGATGAGATCGACCGTATCGTCGCCACGGTCGACGGTGGCGTGGCGAATATCCAGGACATCTACCCGCTGGCGCCGTTGCAGGAAGGCATCCTGTTTCACCACGTCAGCACCGAGCAGGGCGACCCCTATGTGATGCAGTCGCAGTTCGCCTTCGACAGTGTCGAGCGTTTCGACGCATTTGCCCTGGCCCTGCAAGGGGTGATCGACCGTCACGACATCCTGCGCACCGGCGTGGTCTGGGACGGATTGCAACAGCCGTCGCAAGTGGTGTGGCGCAGCGCGCAGCTGCCGGTGCAGGCGCTGGAACTGGACCCGGCCGACGGTGATATTGCTGCCCAACTGCACACGCGGTTCGACGCTCGCCATTACCGGCTGGACGTGACCCAGGCGCCGCTGCTGCGCCTGGCCTGGGCGAAGGACCCGGCGAAGGAGCGCATCGTCGCCATGCTGCTGTTCCATCACATGGCCCTGGATCACAGTGCCCTCGAAGTGGTGCGCCATGAAATGCAGGCGTTCCTGCGGGGCGACGCCGGGCAACTGGGTCATGCCGTGCCGTTTCGCAACTATGTTGCGCAGGCGCGGCTGGGTGTCAGCGAGCAACAGCATGAGGCGTTTTTCCAGCAGATGCTTGGCGATGTGGTCGAGCCGACCTTGCCCTTCGGCTTGCAGGATGTGCAGGGCGATGGCCGCGGGATCAATGAACTGGATTGGCCGCTTTCGGACGCGCTCAACCAGCGCCTGCGCGCCCAGGCCCGCTTGCTTGGCGTCAGCGTCGCCAGCCTGTTCCACCTGGGCTGGGCCCAGGTGTTGAGCGTGCTGGCCGGCAAGTCCCAGGTGGTGTTTGGCACCGTACTGATGGGCCGTATGCAAGGTGGACATGCCACGGACCGCGCCTTGGGGATTTTCATCAATACCTTGCCATTCCGTGTGGACGTGGGCGGCGGCGACCTGCGCAGCGCAGTCAAGGCCACCCACACGCGCCTCACCGCGCTGCTGCGCCACGAACACGCGCCCCTGGCGCTGGCGCAACGGTGCAGCGGGGTGGTGGCGCCGACGCCGTTGTTCAGTGCGTTGCTCAACTATCGCCACAGCGGCACCGGCACCAGCAGCGAAGCCGTGGCCGCGTGGCAGGGCATCGAGACACTGCGTTCGGATGAGCGCACCAACTACCCGCTGACCCTCAGCGTGGATGACCTGGGCGAAGGGTTCATCCTCCGCCTGCTGGCGACCACCCAGGTCGATCCACAGCGTGTCTGCGCTTACCTGCAAACCGCCCTGGACAACCTGGTGACCGCGTTGGAACAGGCGCCGCACACCGCGCTCAACCAAGTGTCGGTGCTGCCTGCCGATGAACAGCGTTTGCTGCTGGAACACTTCAACGCCACGCAAGCGGATTTTCGCCAGGGCACCACGCTGCACGCTCGCGTCGAAGCCCAGGCCGCGCTCACGCCGGACGCGATTGCCGCTGTGCATTCGGGCCGTCAGCTGACCTATGCCGAACTCAACCAGCAAGCCAACCTGCTGGCCCATCACCTGCTGGCGCTGGGGGTCAAGCCGGACGACCGCGTTGCCATCGTTGCGCGCCGAGGCCTGGACACTCTGGCCGGCTTGCTGGCGATCCTCAAGGCCGGCGCCTGTTATGTGCCGGTGGACCCGTCGCACCCGGCCGAGCGCCTCACCTACCTGCTGACCGACAGCGCCCCGGTGGCGGTGTTGACCCAGCAGGCCTTGCTGGAGCGTTTACCGGCCCTTGACGTGCCGGTGATCAACCTCGACCGCTTCACCTGGCAACACCATTCGGCGAGCAACCCCAAGGTGGTGGTCACCCCGTTCAACCTCGCCTATGTGATCTACACCTCCGGCTCCACCGGCCTGCCCAAAGGCGTGATGGTGGAGCATCACACTGTGGCCAACCTGGTGGACTGGCACTGCAACGCCTTCGACCTGTGCGCCGGACGCCACACCGCCAGCGTCGCCGGGTTCGGCTTTGATGCGATGGCCTGGGAAGTCTGGCCGGCGCTGTGCGTGGGCGCGACCCTGCACCTGCCACCGGCCCATGACGGCGCCGAAGATATCGACGCGTTGTTGGCCTGGTGGTGTGCGCAGCCGTTGGACGTGTGTTTCCTGCCTACGCCAGTGGCCGAGTACGCCTTCAGCCAGCAGATCGAGCACCCGACGCTGCGCACCCTGCTGATCGGTGGCGATCGCCTGCGCCAGTTCGGCCGGGCGCAGCGCTTTGACTTGATCAACAACTACGGGCCGACCGAGGCCACGGTGGTTGCGACCTCGGGCAAGGTCGAGGCCGGCCAGCCACTGCATATCGGCAAGCCTATCGCCAATGCCACGGTCTACCTGCTGGATGAGCAACAGCGGCCGGTGCCATTGGGCGTGGCCGGTGAGTTGTACGTGGGCGGCAACGGCGTGGCGCGGGGTTACCTGAACCGCCCGGAACTGACCGCCGAACGCTTCCTGCAAGATCCCTTCAACACTGGGCGCATGTACCGCACCGGCGACCTGGCGCGCTGGCTGCCGGATGGCAACATCGAGTACCTGGGGCGCAACGATGACCAGGTAAAAATTCGCGGCATGCGCATCGAACTGGGCGAAATCGAAACCCAGCTCAACCAAGTGGCGGGCATCCAGGAAGCCGTGGTACTGGTGCGCGAAGAGCGGCTGGTGGCGTATTTCACCGAAAACCGCCAACTCGACCCGTTGGTCGTGGGCGATATCCGCGCCCATCTGGTGGCGCACCTGCCGGACTACATGGTGCCGGTCGCCTACGTAAAGCTGGACGCGTTGCCCCTGACTGCCAACGGCAAGCTTGACCGCAAGGCCTTACCGGCGCCGGACATGGCCGCCGTGTTTACCCGCGAGTACGCCGCCCCCGAAGGTGAAATCGAGAGCGTGCTGGCGCAGATCTGGGCCGATGTGCTGCACGTGGAGCGCGTTGGGCGTCGCGACCACTTCTTCGAACTGGGAGGGCACTCGTTGTTGGCGATGCGCATGGTCTCGCAGATCCGCCAGCGCTTGGGCGTCGAGTTGTTGCTCGGCGATTTGTTTGCCAACGCCGAACTGGCCGCCGTCGCCGAGGTGCTGGCCCGGTCCGGTCGCAGCACCTTGCCGGATATCCTGCCGGCCAATCGTGATGAGCAGGTGCCGCTGTCCTTTGCCCAGCAGCGCCTGTGGTTCCTGGCGCTGATGGAAGGCGCCAACACCGCCTACAACATTCCTATCGGCCTGCGTTTGCGTGGGCAGTTGCATGTCGAGGCGCTGCAACGGGCGCTCGCCCGCATCGTCGCGCGCCACGAAACCCTGCGCAGCCGCTTCGCCCAGCACGGCGATGACGCCCAAGTGTTGATCGTACCCGCCGAAGACGTTCTGCCCCTGCAAGTACAGGACCTGCGCCGCCACCCGCAACCCCAGCAGGCGCTGGATGCGTTGATCCACGGCGAGGCCTCGGCGCCGTTCGACCTGGAGCGTGGCCCGTTGTTGCGCGGTCGCCTGATGGTCATGGCCGACGACCACCACGTGTTGCTGCTGACCCTGCACCATATCGTCTCCGATGGCTGGTCCATGGGCGTGCTCACCCGCGAGCTGATGGCGTTGTATCAAGCCTTCAGCCACGGCCAGCCCGATCCATTGCCGCCGCTGCCGATCCAGTACGGCGACTTCGCCGTATGGCAACGCCTGTGGCTCAGCGGCGAGGTGTTGCATCGCCAGAGCACCTATTGGCAGCAGGCGCTGGCCGGTGCGCCGGCCTTGCTGACCTTACCGACTGACCGCCCGCGCCCGGCGCAACAGGACTACGCCGGCAGCAGCGTCGAAGTGCGCCTGGACGAACGCCTCACCGCCGGGCTCAAGGCCTTGAGCCAACGCCACGGCACCACCTTGTACATGACCTTGATGAGCGCCTGGGCCTCACTGCTCGCGCGGCTGTCCGGGCAACAGGACGTGGTGATCGGCTCACCCGTCGCCAATCGCACACGCAGCGAGGTGGAAGGGCTGATCGGCCTGTTCGTCAACACCTTGGCCGTGCGCATCGACACCTCCGGCGAGCTGAGCACCGAGGCGCTGCTGGCGCGGGTCAAGGCGCTGGCGCTGGAAGCCCAGGCCCATCAAGACCTGCCGTTTGAGCAGGTGGTAGAAATCACCCGGCCGCCGCGCAGCCTGGCCCACAGCCCGCTGTTCCAGACGCTGTTGACCTGGCAGGACAGCAGCGCGCCGACCCTGGCCTTGGGCGACCTGGCCCTGGAAGGCATCGTCGAGAACAGTCATTTTGCCAAGTTCGACCTGTCCCTGGACTTGAGCGAAGTGCAGGGCACGATCATCGGCGCACTGGAGTACGCGGTAGCGCTGTTCGATGAGTCGACGGCGCAGCGTTACGTCGGCTATTTCACCCGCGTGTTGCAGGCCATGGTCGATAACGATCAGGCGGTGCTGGAACAGGTACCGCTGGTGGATGAGAGCGAGCGTCAGCATTTGCTGTTCGACTTCAATGCCACCGAGGTGACCTACGACCTCGACCAGACCGTGCACGGTATGTTCGAAGCGCAGGTGGCGCGGACACCGGATGCCATCGCCGTCAAGGCTGATGACCTTGTATTGACCTATGCCGAGCTGAACGCACGGGCCAACCAGTTGGCGCATCACCTGCTGGAAATCGGCGTTCAGCCGGATTCACGGGTTGCGATCTGTGTGGAGCGTGGCCTGGAGATGGTCATCGGGTTGTACGCGATCCTCAAGGCCGGCGCCGCCTATGTGCCGCTGGACCCGGCGTATCCGCTGGAGCGTATCGCCTACATGCTGGAGGACAGCGCGCCGGTCGCGGTGCTGGCCCAGGGCGGGACACGCGGGTTGTTGGGGGATGTGCCGGTGGTCGATCTGGACCGGCCGACCTGGCAGCACCCACGTGAAGACAATCCCGCTGTGCAGGGCATCAGCGCCTATGTGATCTACACCTCCGGCTCCACCGGCCAACCCAAGGGCGTGATCAACGACCATCCCGGCGTGGTCAACCGCCTGTTGTGGATGCAGGACGCCTATGGCCTGCAAGCCCATGACCGTGTCTTGCAGAAAACCCCGTTCAGCTTCGACGTGTCGGTATGGGAGTTCTTCTGGCCGCTGTTCACCGGCGCTTGCCTGGTGATGGCGCGTCCTGGCGGGCATAAAGACCCGGCGTACCTGTGCGAGGTGATCGCCGCTGAGCAGATCACCACGCTGCACTTCGTACCGTCGATGCTGGATGTGTTCCTGGCCCATGGCGACGTTAGCCAAGCGGCCGGTCTGGTGCGGGTGATGTGCAGCGGCGAAGCCTTGCCGGGCAGCCTGGTGCGGCGCTTCAAGCAGCAGTTGCCGGGCAGCGAATTGCACAACCTGTATGGCCCGACCGAAGCCGCCGTCGATGTGACCGCGTGGAACTGCGCCGGCCCGGTGACGCCGGACAACACGCCGATTGGCAAACCGATCGCCAACACTCGCATGTATGTGCTGGATGCACAGATGCAGCCGGTGCCCTTGGGCGTGGTGGGCGAGTTGTTCATTGGAGGCGTGCAAGTGGCGCGCGGTTACCTGAACCGGCCGGAATTGACCGCCGAGCGTTTCCTCAAGGACCCGTTCACCGACGGTCGCCTGTACCGCACCGGCGACGTGGGCCGCTACTTGGCAGACGGCACGATTGAGTACCTGGGGCGTAATGACGATCAGGTGAAAATCCGTGGCCTGCGCATTGAACTGGGGGAAATCCAGTCACGCCTCACTGAGTATCCGCCGGTCAACGAAGCCGCCGTGATCGCCCGCGACAATCGTTTGATCGCCTACTACACCGGGGCTTTCAGCGAGATCGACGGGTTGCGCGCGCACCTGTTGCAGCACCTGCCGGAGTTCATGGTGCCGGCGATCTTTGTGCACCTCGACACCTTGCCCCTGAGCCCCAACGGCAAGCTCGACCGCAAGGCTTTGCCTGCGCCCGGCCTGGAGTCGGTGGTGGTACGCGAATACGAAGCGCCCCAGGGCGACACGGAAATCGCCTTGGCCAGCCTGTGGGCCGAGTTGCTCAACGTGGAGCGCGTGGGCCGTCACGACAACTTCTTCGAATTGGGCGGGCACTCGTTGCTCGCGGTGAGCCTGATGGGGCGCATGCGCCGCCTCGGGTTGTCGGCTGATGTGAAGGTGTTGTTCGGCCAGCCGACCTTGTCAGCCTTGGCGGCGGCCTTGGGCGGTGGCCGGGAAGTGGCGGTGCCGGCCAATCGCATTGCGCTTGATTGCACCGCGATCACCCCGGATATGTTGCCGTTGATCCAACTGGACCCGCCAGCCATCGAGCGTATCGTCGCCTGCATTCCGGGCGGCGCAGCCAATGTGCAGGACATCTACCCGTTGGCGCCGTTGCAGGCGGGCATGCTGTATCACCATCGTGCGGTACAGGGTGCTGATGACTATGTGCTGCGCGCGCAGTTTGCGTTCGACAGCCCACAGCGCCTGGAGGCGTTCGCCCTGGCCTTGCAGGCGGTGATCCAGCGCCACGACATCCTGCGTTCGTCGTTCCATTGGGACGGCCTGGAAGAACCGGTGCAGGTGGTTTGGCGCGAGGCGTCGCTGCGTGTCGAACGCGGCGTGGTGCCGGAACGGCTTGATCTGTCGCAAGCCCCGTTGATGCGCCTGGTGGTCAATGCGCACAGTGCGACGTTGCTGTTCCACCACCTGGTGATGGACCACATCGCCCTGGAGATCCTGCAACAGGAGATGCAGGCGTTCCTCATGGGCACTCAACACACCTTGGGCGTGGCTGTGCCGTATCGCAACTATGTGGCCCAGACCCGCGTCGGTGCAGAGGACCACGAAGCGTTCTTCCGCGAAATGCTCGGTGATATTGATGAGCCGACCCAGGTCGAACGCTTGGGCCGCAACGAGCCGATTCAACGCCCACTGGATGCGCAATTGAGCCAACGCCTGCGCACCCAAGCGCGGCAATCCGGCGTCAGCGCCGCCAGCCTGATGCACCTGGCCTGGGCCCAGGTGCTGGGCAAGGTTTCGGGCCGCGACAACGTGGTGTTTGGCAGTGTGATGCTCGGCCGCTTGCAAGGTGGTGAAGGCGCCGAGCGGGCCATGGGGGTGTTTATCAATACCTTGCCGCTGCGGGTCGACCTGGGTGAACACTCGGTGCGCGACGCGCTGCGGGCCACCCATGCACGTCTCAACCAATTGCTCAGCCATGAACAGGCGCCGCTGGCCTTGGCCCAACGCTGCAGCGGCGTGCCGGCGGCGACGCCGCTCTTCGACACATTGTTCAACTATCGCCACAGTGCGCCGCAGGCTACCAGCGAAGCATGGCAGGGCATTCGGCTGCTCAAGGCTGAAGAACACAGTAACTACGGCCTGTCAGTGAGCGTGGATGACCTGGGCGAGGGGTTCTCGCTGAAAGTCGTGGGGCAGGGCGCACGCCGGTTGTGCGGCTACTTGCAGGTTGCCGTGGAACAGGTGGTGCAGGCGCTGGAACAGGGCAGCGCGGTGGGCATCAGCCACTTGCCGATCCTGCCTGACGTCGAACGCCAGCAACTGCTGGAGTTCAACGCCACCACGCGTGCATTCCCGCGTGAACACACCGTGCAACGCCTGTTCGAAGCCCAGGCCCAGGCGCGTCCTGGCGCATTGGCCGCTTTGCATGGCGGGCAGTCATTGAGTTATGGCGAACTGAATATCCGTGCCAATCGCCTGGCCCATCACCTGCTGGGCCTTGGGCTGCGTCCCGGCGATAACGTGGCGATCCTGCTGCCGCGCGGCCTGGACCTGCTGACCAGCCAACTGGCCGTGCTCAAATGCGCCGCCGCCTATGTGCCGCTGGATATCAACGCACCTGTCGAGCGCCAGGGCTTCATGGTGCAGGACAGCGGCGCGGCCTGGTTGTTGACCCATAGCGATAGGGCCGTCGACTATGCTGTGCAACGCTTGGACCTGGACACCCTGGCCCTCGATCCACAACCCAGCCACAACCCGGACCTGTCGCAGTCCTCGGACAGCGTGGCGTACATCATGTACACCTCCGGTTCCACCGGCACGCCCAAAGGTGTGTTGGTGCCCCATCGCGGTATCACGCGTCTGGTGATCAACAACGGCTACGCCGACTTCAATGCCAGCGACCGCGTGGCCTTCGCCTCCAACCCGGCGTTCGACGCCAGCACCATGGATGTGTGGGGCCCGCTGCTCAACGGCGGCCAGGTGCAGGTGATCGACCACGCCACCTTGCTGGATCCTGCAGCCTTCGGCGTAGCCTTGGCGGATGTAACGGTGCTGTTCGTCACCACGGCCCTGTTCAACCAGTATGTGCAGCTGATTCCCCAGGCCCTGGCGGGCTTGCGCATCCTGCTGTGCGGCGGCGAGCGTGCCGATCCGGCTGCATTCCGCAGCTTGTTGCACCAGGCGCCCGCGTTGCGCCTGGTGCATTGTTATGGGCCGACCGAAACCACCACTTACGCCACCACCTATGAGGTGCGCGCGCTGGCCGAGGCCGCTGACAGCGTGCCGATTGGTCGCCCGATTTCCAACACGCAGGTCCATGTGCTGGATGCGCACCTTCAGCCAGTGCCCGTGGGCGTGACCGGTGAAATCTGCATTGGCGGGGACGGCGTGGCCCTGGGGTATCTGAATCGACCTGATCTCACCGCTGAAAAGTTTGTACGGGATCCGTTGAGTGAGGGCGCCTTGATGTACCGCACCGGCGACCTCGGCCGTTGGACGGCGGATGGCCTGCTGGACTGCATCGGGCGCAATGACGACCAGGTGAAGATCCGCGGTTTCCGCATTGAACTGGGCGAGATCGAAGCGCGCCTGGCGACCTTCGCCGGTATCCAGGACGTGGTGGTGCTGGCTCGCGAAGACGCACCGGGCGACAAGCGCCTGGCGGCGTATTTCACCTGGGCGGATCAGCCTGACGACATCGACAGCGTGCGCGCCTATCTGCACAGCCAATTGCCGGAGTACATGGTGCCGTCGGCCTTTGTGCCGCTGGATCACCTGCCGCTGACCGCTAACGGCAAGGTCGACCGCAAGGCCTTGCCGGTGCCGGCCCTGGACACGTTCAACCGCCGTGAGTTCGAGGCTCCGGCCGATGGGCTGGAACACACCCTGGCCCAGCTATGGGCCGAGGTGTTGAAGCTGGAGCAGGTTGGTCGCCATGACAGTTTCTTCGAGTTGGGCGGGCATTCATTGCTGGCGATCCGGCTGGTCAACCTGATGGAAGAAGCGGGGTTGCAGGTGTCACTGGCTGAGCTGTTCCAGCATGCCAGTGTGGCCTCCGTCGCCGCGATGCTGCGCCAGCGTACGGATGAGCCGGTGCGTGACACGTCGGTGATCACGGTGCGCAGGGGTGGATCGCAAGCGCCGCTGTTCCTGGTCCATGAGTTCAGCGGCATGGACGTGTACTTCCCGGCGCTGGGCCAGCATCTGCCGGGTGACTATCCGATCTACGGCTTGCCAGGCGTGGCGCTGGGCGAACCGCACCTGAACACGATGGAAGGTCTGGCTGCGCGGATGGTCGGGTTGATCCGAGGCATTCAGCCCCATGGGCCTTACCGGGTTGCCGGGTGGTCATTCGGCGGGGTGCTGGCCTATGAAGTGGCGATGCAACTGCTCGGGCTGGATGAACCGGTTGAGTTCCTCGGCTTGATCGACAGCTACGTACCGCGCATGACCGACCAGGGCAAGGCGCGATGGAGCGGGGCGGATGCACTCAAGCGGCATTTGCTGTTGCAGTGCTCGGCGTATTGGAAAGCACAGGGAGGTGTGGATGAGTTGGCGAGCCTTGGGCAGTTGGAGGCGCAGGTTGGACAGCTGGACTTTGCAGGCCTGCTGCAACGTTGTCGCGATGAAGGTGTGCTGCACGCGCAAATGGCAGCGGCGACGGATGCGGACCTCTTGAACTATATCGAGCGGGAAGTGGGTCACGGGCATGCTTTGGCGCATTACAGCCTGTTTCCGTTGCCGATTGCGGTGCATCTGTTCAGTGCGAGTGAGCGGCCTACCGAGTTGTCGCGGCGCAGTGAAGCACTGGGTTGGAATGAGGTGTTGGCGCCGGGGCAATTGCTTCAGGTGGCGGTGCCGGGGGATCACCAGAGCATGATGCAGGCGCCGTATATCC
>NZ_JACARN010000061.1:0-66927 GCF_013386605.1 Pseudomonas sp. IPO3749
GGCAAGCCCGCTCACCACAGAAGCCCGCTCCGCTACAACAAGCCCGTTTCACCTTAACCTTTGGTGCGAGTCTCGTGCATCCGCGCCAACTGCCGCTCCAGCATCGACGGATACGGCTCCATCAACCGCTCCACGCAACTGGCACCCTCGGGGCTGGCAATCGGGCGGATCCGTGCGCGTTGGCGGATCAGCGTGTCTTCACTGATCTTGCGCTCCACCAGCAGCAGGTTGCGACTGTGTTGCGACAGCGCCAGGGCGTCCTGGGCGCTTTCGGTGAGCAGCAGGTCGATCTGGGTCATGCCAAACAGGTCGTCGCTCACCGTCAGGCCCAACTGCAGTTGCAAGGTGATGCCACTGTCGGCCACTTCGATCTGCAGGGCATGGCCCAGGGCGCGCAGCAACTCGCCGCAGCAGATGGCGTTGGTCAGGTAGTCTTCGCCGCTGTCTTCGCTGTGGAACAGCATCAAGGTGCTGCCATCGTTCAGGGTGTGCAGTTCGCTCTGGTACAGCGACGCGGCTTGGTCGAGGCAGTCACGGTAGCGCTCCAGCAGCTCGGTCAGGCGTGTGCGGGGCAGGCGACGCAGTTGGTCCTGAGCGCCCAGTTGCACGGCCAATACGGCGCTGAACTGCGGTTCGGTATTCTTCACCGGGGCCAGTTTCGGTGCGACGGCCGGCGCGCTGGCCGAGGTGTCGCGCAGGTCGGCGAAGGGGTCTTCGTCGTCCAACTCATCTTCTTCGGCTTTGAACGCCTGGCGGGTGGCAGGCTTCAGGCCCGCTACCGGCGCGTCCTGCACTTCAAACTCAGGCTCGTCGTCGTAATCGGTTTCATCGAACTCAGGCTCGGGCTCTACTTCGCGCACCACCGGTTCCGGGGCGAAACTGGCGTGCAACTGGCGGGCGAGGTCGCCGATTTCATCCTGGCGGTCAGTGGCCGGGGTGTGTTCGTCGATATCGCGCAGCCAGATGCGCAACTGCATCAGCGGCGTGGAGATGTGCCGGCCCAGGCGCAGGCTCAAGGCCAGCGCCAACGCCAGCAGGATCGCGCTCAAGATGCCCATGCTTTGCAGGCTGATGGTCATCGGCTGCTGGAATTGCTGCATGTCCAGGCTGATACGCAGTTGACCGGCCTTCACATCCTGAAACGTAATGTTGCTCTGGTACAAGCCTTCGGCTTCACCCAGCAGGCCGTTTTTCGGGCGCTGCCCGGCTTCGGCCATGATCCGGTTGTCCACGCTGTAGATGGCGGCGTGGGCCACCAGCGGGTTCTTGGTCAGGTTGTTGAGCAGCACGTTGAGGCTGAGGATGTCGTTGGACACCAGCAGCTCAGTCGCCGAGGTGGCGGTCTGGGTGGTCAAGCTCTCGCCCAGGGCGTCGGCTTGCTCGTGCATGGCCTGTTTGAACTGCAAACCCATCACGCAGGCGTAGATCACCAGGGCCAGGGCGACCAGGATCACGTTATGGCTGGCGATGCGTAATGCAATCGGTACACGGCGGTGGCGCAGTGCCCGGAAGATCAGCAGGAAGAAATTATCGGTTTTTACTGGCGTGGGCCGGTTCACTTGCGCTCGGCTCTTGGTCCGTGAAGTTGACGCGCAGTATAGCGACAGCCCTAGAACCGGCAAAGCGCTGGCTGTGCCCGATGGTCACTGAAAGTGGGTAGAATGCGGTTTTTTTCCAGCCTGGGGGTGCGCCTTGCGCGAAATTGTCCTGATTAACATCACGGGGGAAGACCGCCCAGGTCTGACCGCAGCCATTACCGGCGTTCTGGCCCAGGGTGGTGTGAACATTCTCGACATCGGCCAGGCGGTGATCCACGACACCTTGTCGTTCGGCATCCTGGTCGAGATTCCGAGCACTGAACAGGCGTCTTCGGTACTCAAGGACATCCTGTTTACGGCGTACAAGCTGGATCAACAGGTGCGCTTCACCCCGGTGTCCGAAGAGGACTACCAGCACTGGGTGGCCGGCCAGGGCAAGAAACGCCACATCGTGACGCTGCTGACCCGCAAGGTCACCGCCGAACAATTGCAACGCGTCAGCTCCATTACCGCGCAGTACGGCCTGAATATCGACCATATCGACCGTCTGTCGGGTCGTATGCCGCTGGACACCCCGGCCGACAAAGGCAAGGGCTGCATCGAGTTCTCCGTGCGCGGTGAGCCGGCCGACCCGCAAGCCCTGCGCGCCGAATTCCTCAGCGTGGCCCAGGAGCTGAATGTCGACATCGCCTTCCAGGAGGACTCGCTGTTCCGCCGCAACCGCCGTCTGGCGGTGTTCGACATGGACTCCACGCTGATCGAAGCCGAAGTCATCGACGAATTGGCCAAAGCGGCTGGCGTGGGCGAGCAGGTTTCCGAAATCACCGAGCGCGCCATGGCCGGTGAGCTGGACTTCCGCGCCAGCTTCAAGGAGCGCCTCGCGCTGCTTAAAGGCCTGGACGTGAGCGTGCTGGACTCCATCGGCGCCTCCCTGCGCCTGACCGAAGGCGCCGAAACCCTGTTCGCTGAACTCAAGCGCCTGGGCTACAAGACCGCCATCCTGTCTGGCGGCTTCACCTACTTCGCCAAGCAATTGCAGGCCAAGCTGGGCATCGACTACGTGTTCGCCAACGAGCTGGAAGTGGTGGATGGCAAGGTGACCGGCGTGGCGGTCGAGCCGATTGTCGACGCTCAGCGCAAGGCGGACCTGCTCAAGGAATTGGCGCACAAGGAAGGTTTGCGTCTGGAACAGACCATTGCGGTCGGCGACGGTGCGAATGACCTGCCGATGCTGGCAATTGCCGGGTTGGGTGTGGCGTTCCGCGCCAAGCCGTTGGTGAAGCAGTCGGCCAAGCAGGCGATTTCGACGTTGGGCTTGGATGGCGTGCTGTATCTGCTGGGCTTCCGTGATCGCGACGGTCAGCTGTAACTCGCTCTAACTGGTAAATGTGGGAGCCGGGCCAGGCTCCCACCTTCAATCAGGCTCTCGGAAGACCGATGCCTTGGCCCATCTGTACCGGGGTGCCAGCGGCCAGCTCCTCAGCCCACTTCACCTGATCCGGCCCAAACAGCACAATCGCGGTCGAACCCAGCTTGAACCGACCCAGCTCCGCACCTTTCTCCAGATGAACCGGCGCGCGTGCAGCCTCGTCGTAGCGGAAGGTTTTCAGCTCGCGCTTCGGCGGCGTTACCAGCCCGGCCCATACGGTTTCAATCGACGCCACAATCATAGCGCCCACCAACACCACAGCCATCGGGCCGCGTTCGGTGTCGAAAATGCAGGCAACGCGCTCGTTGCGCGCGAACAGCTCAGGTACGTTTTCGGCGGTAGTCTGATTGACCGAGAAGATGCGGCCAGGAATGTAGACCATTTCGCGCAGCGTGCCGGCCAGCGGCATGTGCACGCGGTGGTAGTCCTTCGGCGACAGGTAGATGGTGGCGAAATCGCCGCCCATGAACGGCGCCGCCACGGCCGAGTCGCCGCCCAGCAATTCCAGCACGCTGAAACTGTGACCCTTGGCCTGGAACACCCGCCCATGCTCGATTGGGCCCAATTGGCTGACCGCACCATCGGCGGGGCTCAACACCGCGCCTGGGGTTTGATCCAGTGGGCGCGCGCCGTCTTTCAGGGCGCGGGTGAAGAAGGCGTTGAAGTGCTCATAGGCGGTCACGTCTTCAACCAGGGCCTGGGACATGTCCACTTGATAACGCTTGGCGAACCAGCTGGTGAAGGCATTCTTGAACCAGCGTACGCGGCACTCGGCGATGCAACCGGCCACGCGCGACAGCAAGTGGTGCGGCAGCAAGTACTGGCTGAGGATAAACAACTGCTTTTTCATAACTGTCCTTAAACCTTAAATCTCGACGGGGGTGTCGGGGTGGTTGCCCCATTCGCCCCAGGAACCGGCATAACCTTTGACTCGCGGATAACCGAGCGCCTTGGCCACCAGGTAGGTGAAGCCAGAGCGGTGGTGAGTCTGGCAGTGGGTGATGATTTCTTTGTCGCGGGTCAACCCGAGGTCTTCGAGGATCTGCGGCATGTCGCGGCGGATACGCAGGTTGCGCGCCTTGTCCATGCCGGCGGTCCATTCGAAGTTCACCGCGCCGGGGATGTGCCCGCCTTTGGCGGCGAGGACCTTCTCGCCGGAATACTCCAGCGGACCGCGTGCGTCCCAGATACCCAGGTCGGCGGCACCCAGGCGGCTTTGCAGGTATTCGCGGGTGGCGGTGGGGCCATCGTGCAACGTGAGGCTGACCGGGCCGCCGACGGGGGCGGGCACGTTGGTGGAAACCGGGTGCTTTTCTTCCAGCCAGGCCAGCAGGCCGCCGTCCAGGTAGTGGTACTTCTGGTGGCCGATCACGTCGAGCATCCAGATGAATCTCCCGGCCCAGCCGCCGCCTTCGTCGTCGTAGACCACGTAGGTGGCGTCCGGGGTGTGGCCCAGTTCGCCGAACAGCTTCTCAAGATCAGCCTTGTTGGGCTGCAGGCCGGGTGCCGGCGGCTGGCCCAGTTGGGTGCGCTTGGGGTCAACGAAATGCGCGCCGGGGATATGCCCTTCGGCGTAGCGGGCGGCACTGGTGAGGTCCACCAGTATCAGGTGTTCGGTATCGAGGCGACCAAGCAGGTCGCTGGATTCGATCACCAGCGGCAAGCCAGAGAAGTCAGGCATGTGAGGTCTCCTGGGCACAAATGTTGGCGATAAAAGACGGCGATTGTAGCGCAAGCATCAGGCGCTGCGGTTGGTAAAGCAGTGCAGGGCTTTCTCGATGCATTGGGCGGTTTTACCGAAGGCCTGCACGGTGGTTTCCGAGAACGGCCCGCCGCCCTGGTCGGCCACCATCAGCATCACCACCTTGCCATTACAGCTCAGCGAGCGCAGCAACAGGTGTTCGCCGGTGAACAGGCGACGCAGGATCGGCGGTAGCAGGGCCGAGAACTGGGCGTGGTTTTCCGGGTTGAGGCGCACCTGGGCGGATTTTTCCAGCAGGCGCTGCAAGAGCGTGCTGTTGACCACATCCAGGCTCAAATTGGCCGCATCCTTTGGCAGGCCATCGACCTGGTGCACACGCAAGGTGCTCATGGCGCGGTCAGCCATCAACAGCATGACCCGCTGCATGCCACTGGCCACCAGGGCCTCCTTGGCGCAGGTGGTCAGGTGCATGGCGTTGGCAAAGCGGCTCGGTTCCACCAGCAGTTCGGTGCAGCGCTTGCGCCACACGGCCAGGGCCTCGGCGGTGGGCGGCGGCGCTGGGAGCAGGCCGCGATGAATCTTCTGCACATGCCACGGCCAGATCAGCGACAGCGCCGGGTGCCAGAGGTCAGGCATCAAGGTGGTGCGGGCGCTGGTGACGGCCTGCTGGTGGACCTGCTGCTGCACCTCGCCCAGGGGCTGTTGCAGGTACAGCGCTGTGAGGAGTTGCCAGCGTTCGGTGTGCGGGCAGGTCCAGGACTCCTGGGCCGACATCGCCAGGCCGTTGGCCAGCAGCACGGTATTGGCCGGCTGGTTCAACCAGCGGCGCAGGTTGGGTTCGGCGTCGAGCAATTGCTGGTGGCGCAGTGGGTCGTCTTCGCGGGCAATGTGCAGCGCCTTGACCAGCAGGCGTTGCTCGCTCATCAGCAGCTTGTAGCCCTGGGACACCCAGATCGGCAGGTGCCAGGCTTCGGTCAGGCCGACGCACAGGTCCAGCAGGCGCACGCCGAACAGTGCCTGTTCGACCTCGCGGGCCGATTGGCCCTTGTGGATCACCCGCAGTTCCCATTCTTCCAGGAGCTTGGGGTAGGCGACCGCCATCGGCCACAGCGGCGACAGAAACAGCAGGCTGCCCCAGTGAATGTCCTGCCACAGTCGCGCCAGGCGGCTGCCGAACAAACCGTTGGCTTGTTGCGACGCGTGCTGGCTGATCAACAGCAGTTGGCGCAACGCCACGGGGATCTCATTGGCCGGCACCGACGGCAGGCGCGCCAGCAGTTCTTCGGCGCGCTTGAGGCCCAGGCGGTTGAGCGCCACTTCGAGGTTTTCCGCCGGTTCTGCCAGGCTGCCATGGGTGTGGCTGTTGGCCTCGCGCATCACGCTGAGCACAAGCGCCGGACTGCTTTGCATCAGATCGGCAATATCTCGCAATGAACTGCGGCTGTCGCGGATGCCTTTGCACACCCGGTCGTGGCTGGCCTGGGGCACAGGCAGCAGCACATCGTCCAGGCGCTTGATCCAAGCGGCGAGAGAGTTGGGTTTTGCACTTGGGACTGTCGTTTCATTAGCCATGATAGGGGCGCGATCATCACTTGCGGTCTACACGCCCGGAGCGGGCCGAACTGGCTTTTCGCCTTAACGGGCTATAGTCTGGCGCAGTTTTGCCGATAAGTAGAACAAGAGTTTTCTGCTACACCCAATATGTCCATGAACCCGACGGCGCAAGTACTCATCCCCTATGGCTAAAATTATCGGCATCATCGTCGTCATCGCAAGCGTGCTCGGTGGCTACGTCCTGTCCCACGGTAAAATTGCTGCGTTGATCCAGCCCTTCGAAGTGCTGATCATCGGTGGTGCGGCGTTCGGCGCATTCTTGCAGGCAAACCCCGGCTACATGACCATGCACGTGGTCAAGAAATCGCTGGGCATGTTCGGTTCGCGTTTCACCCACACCTTCTATCTGGAGGTGCTGGGGCTGGTCTACGAGATCCTCAACAAGAGCCGCCGCGAAGGCATGATGGCCATCGAGGCCGACATCGAAGACGCCGCCGCCAGCCCGATTTTCGCCAAGTACCCGGCCGTGCTCAAAGACGAGCGCATGACCGCCTACATCTGCGACTACCTGCGCATCATGTCCTCCGGCAACATGGCCCCCCATGAGCTGGAAGGCCTGTTCGACATGGAGTTGTTCAGCCTTAAAGAAGAGTTGGAGCATCCTTCCCACGCCGTGACCGGCATCGCTGACGGTATGCCGGGTTTTGGTATCGTCGCGGCGGTACTCGGTATCGTGGTGACCATGGCGTCCCTGGGCGAGGGCGACCAGGCCGCTATCGGCATGCACGTGGGTGCGGCGCTGGTGGGTACGTTCTTCGGTATTCTCGCGGCCTACGGCTTCTTCGGCCCGCTGGCGACGTCCCTGGCCCATGACGCCAAGGAAGAAATCAACCTGTATGAATCGATCAAGGCCAGCCTGGTTGCCTCGGCTTCCGGCATGCCGCCGTCCCTGGCAGTGGAGTTTGGCCGCAAGGTGCTGTACCCGAAACATCGCCCAAGCTTCGCCGAGCTGGAACAAGCGGTTCGCGGTCGCTAAGCCATGGAAAACAACCAGCCGATAATCATCAAGCGCGTCAAGCGCTTCGCTGCGGGGCACCATGGCGGCGCCTGGAAAATCGCCTTCGCCGACTTTGCGACGGCGATGATGGCGTTCTTCCTTGTGCTGTGGCTGATGTCCACCGCCACGCCCGAACAGAAGATCGCCATCGCCGGCTACTTCAAAGACCCAATTGGTTTCTCGGAAAGCGGCACGCCCTTCGTGATCGACCTGGGCGGCTCGCCGCAATTGGCGCCTGAGCGCACCATCAACCCGGAGATCAAGACCGAGTCGCCCCAGGAGAAAATCCCGATCGAGCGCGACACCGTCGAGTCCATGGCTGAGCAGGTCGAGCAGGAGCGCCTTGAGCTGCTGCTGCAAGAGCTGCAGACCAAGGTCGAAGAAAACCCGCAACTGCTGAAATTCAAGGACCAGATTTCCTTCGAAATCACGCCCGAAGGCTTGCGCATCCAGATCACCGACGCGGCCAACCGGCCGATGTTCGACTCCGGCAGTGCGCGCCTGAAGCCGTACTTTGAAGACATCCTGCTGGCCATGGCCGACACCATCAAGGCGGTGCCGAACAAGATCAGCATCAGCGGCCACACCGACGCCAAGCCATACGCGGGCCAGGGCGATTTCGGCAACTGGGAACTCTCTGCCAACCGTGCCAACGCCGCGCGCCGCGCGCTGGTTGCCGGCAGTTATCCGGACCCGCAAGTGGCGCGGGTGGTGGGGTTTGCTTCGTCGCAGCTGTTTGATCATCAAGACCCGTTCAACCCGGTCAACCGCCGGATCGATATCGTGGTGCTGACCAAAAAGGCTCAGCGTGCGATTGAGGGTGATCAACCGCCGCCGCCGCAACCTACCCCAGGCGCAGGCGCGCCGGGAGAGGTGCCGGCCGATCCGAACGCGAATCCACCAGGACAGGAGCCGTTGCCGGCGCATGAACTGCGTCAGAAGCTGAACTTGTTTGATGATGGTGGGGTGAAGGATCCTACGGTGCCGGGTACCGGGTCGTAGGCCCTTTTCGACAAACTTCGTCGGTGAAAACGCCCCAACTCATTGGGGCGTTTTCGTATCCGTCAGAGCGGAAGATAGGCTTTCACACCGCTGATCACGCCTTGCATGTCGTCGGTACATAACCTCGGTACGAAGTACTCTCGCCCTTTGGAACGGGTCTTTCTGTGGAGTTTGTCGAGCCGCTCGAAGCTGACGGTGTAAATCATGTCGCACTTCACCCACAGCTCTTTGTAGCCATCCGTTAGAAGTGGATTGGTGTGAAGTAAATGATGCCAGTCGTGCTGTATCTCGGGAGCGGTAGAAGAGATCGGCACTACCGTGCAGAGCTTGCGGTTGTGGGTAGCCGTCGGGGATATCACTACGACTTTGCGGATCTTCAACATTTCTGGTGCAACAAAGCCTCGCGTGAAGTCGCAGAGCAGCACATCGCCTTGTTTGGGGTGATAGTAGAGAGGCAATCGTTAATTCCCCACAAAAAGCAAAGCCGCCCGAAGGCGGCTTCATTCGACACGCAGTGGAGCTTGCTTCGCCCCTTCTGCGCCGCTGGATCAACCCCGAAAAGGATCCAGACTCCTGCCAGCTTTCGCTGGTGACGGAGCAATTATGCGCATCAGAAATTCCGAATTCAAGCTGGCTCGTGTCGACTGGCCGCCCAGTTGTTCTGAATTCTTGATGCCAAACCCCGTTAAATCAATGGACTAGGCCGACCTGTGCCTTACTTTATGTGTATCAAGGCATGGCGGCTCAGTAACTGCTCTCCGGCAAGCTCGCAATAATCGACCGATAGCTATTCATCCGCTGCTGCTGCACACGCCCATCCTCCAGCGCTTTGAGCAATGCACAGCCCGGCTCGCGGTCGTGTTTGCAGTCGCGGAAGCGGCAGGTGCCGATCAGATCGTTGAATTCGATGAAGCCTGCTTCCACATCGCTGCGGCTGACGTGGCCGAGGCCGAATTCTCGGATGCCGGGGGAGTCGATCAACTCACCGCCGCCGGGGAAGTGGAACAGACGCGCGGTGGTGGTGGTGTGAGTGCCCTGGCCGGACAGTTCCGACAGCGGGCCCACGCGGGTTTCGACTTCCGGCAGCAGGCTGTTGACCAGCGAGGATTTACCCACGCCCGACTGGCCGACAAACACGCTGATGCGGCCGTCCAACTGCTGTTGCAGCTGTTCCATGCCATTGCCGTGATGCGCCGAGACTTCCAGCACCGGGTAGCCGAGCGTGCGGTACACCGCCAACAGGGCATTCAGTGCCGGGGCGTTCTGCTCGTCGATCAGGTCGAATTTGTTCAGCAGCAACAGCGGGCGGATGCCAGCATGCTCGGCAGCGACCAGGTAGCGGTCGATCAGGTTGGCATGGGGCTCGGGCAGTGGCGCGAACACGATGACGATCATGTCGACGTTGGCCGCCACCGGCTTGAGCTGGCCACGGCTGTCGGGGCGGCGCAGTTCGGTGGTGCGTGGCAGCTGGGCGACAATCACGCCGATGCCCTGGTTGCCGGCACGCCAGACCACTTGGTCGCCGGTCACCAGCGCAGGCAGGTTGGCGCGCAAGTGGCAACGGAACACTTGGCCTGCGAGTTCGCCTTCGAGCGCCTCGACTTCGACCTGCACACCAAAGTGCGCGATCACCAGGCCTGTTTGTTCAGGGCCCAGGTCGCCGCCTTCAAGCGCTTCCACGGCGGAGGATTCACGTTTGGCGGCGCGAGCGGCGCGTTCACCTTGAATCTTTTCGATGCGCCAGTTTTGGCGACGGTTGAGCTGGCGTTTGGCCATGGGTGTTCCGTGTCGATA
This sequence comes from Pseudomonas sp. IPO3749, assembly GCF_013386605.1. Classification (NCBI taxonomy): domain Bacteria; kingdom Pseudomonadati; phylum Pseudomonadota; class Gammaproteobacteria; order Pseudomonadales; family Pseudomonadaceae; genus Pseudomonas; species Pseudomonas sp. IPO3749. The sequence continues at coordinate 10,077 of NZ_JACARN010000061.1, forward strand.
ATGCAAAGGTTGGGTAAAACGGTCGCGAGTCTAGCACGCCCCCGCCTGCTAAACTGCGCAGCTACGCCAAGGTGCCAAGAGAATCAAGCCATGCAAAACCCACAGAACCTGATTTGGATCGATCTGGAAATGACCGGTCTGAACCCCGACACCGACGTCATCATCGAGATGGCGACGATTGTCACCGACAGCAACCTCAACACCTTGGCCGAAGGTCCGGTGATCGCCATCCACCACAGCGATGCCGTCCTCGCCACCATGGACGAGTGGAACACCCGCACCCACGGCAACTCCGGCCTGACCCAGCGCGTGCGCGACAGCCGCATCAGCATGGCCGAAGCCGAAGCCGAGACTATCGCCTTCCTGGAAAAATGGGTGCCCAAGGGCAAGTCGCCGATCTGCGGCAACAGCATCTGCCAGGACCGTCGCTTCCTTTATACCCACATGAAAGGGCTGGAAAGCTACTTCCATTACCGCAACCTGGATGTGTCGACACTCAAAGAGCTGGCCGCGCGCTGGGCGCCGGAAGTCAAAGACAGCTTCCATAAAGGCAGCACGCATTTGGCGCTGGATGATATTCGCGAGTCGATTGCCGAGTTGCAGCATTACCGCAAGCATTTCATCAAAGCGTGACGCCCCCTTTTGGTGCCGTCAGCAAATGATTAGACTGCCGGCCTCAATGCAAGGATCGCCCTCATGCTGCTGATGCTCTACCTCATCGCCATCACCGCCGAAGCCATGACCGGCGCGCTGTCGGCCGGGCGACGCGGCATGGACTGGTTTGGCGTAGTGCTGATCGCCTGCGTCACAGCGTTGGGCGGTGGTTCGGTGCGTGACGTGCTGCTCGGGCATTACCCACTGACCTGGGTCAAGCACCCGGAATACCTGGTGCTGACCTCTATTGCCGCACTGGTGACGATCTTTATTGCACCGCTGATGCGCCGCCTGCGCTCGCTGTTCCTGGCACTGGACGCCGTGGGCCTGGTGGCCTTCACCCTGATCGGCTGCATGACCGCGTTGGAGATGGGCCACGGCATGCTGGTGGCGTCGGTCAGTGGTGTGATCACTGGAGTTTTCGGTGGCATCCTGCGCGACATCTTCTGCAACGACATCCCGCTGATCTTCCGTCGTGAGCTGTACGCCAGCGTGTCGTTCCTCGCCGCCTGGTTCTACATGCTCTGCCTTTATCTGGAACTGCCCAGCGAGCAGTCGATCCTGTTGACCCTGTTCAGCGGCTTTCTATTACGCCTGCTGGCGATCCGTTTTCACTGGGAAATGCCCAAGTTCGTCTACAACGACGACGTGCACTAGCGCGTAGCGTGCTGGTTCAGCGCCCATTCCACGTGTTCGCGCACCAGCTCCGACGGGTAATCCCGGCGCGCCTTCAAGGCTTCCAGCACCGGAATACTCGACGGCGCATTGCCCAGGCCCACCGCCAGGTTGCGCAGCCAGCGCTCGTAGCCGGCACGACGCAGCGGTGAGCCTTCGGTACTGCTGAGGAATTTATCCTCGTCCCACATAAACAGTTCGGCCAGCTCCGCGTTATCCAGGTTGTGGCGCGGTTTGAAATCGCTTTCGGCGGTAGAGCGGGCGAAACGATTCCACGGGCACACGATCTGACAATCATCGCAGCCGAACACACGGTTGCCGATCAGGGGACGCAGGTCCTCGGGGATCGCGTTTTTCAGCTCGATGGTCAGGTAGGAAATGCAGCGTCGCGCGTCCAGCACGTAAGGACCGACGAAGGCATTGGTGGGGCAGATGTCCAGGCAAGCCGTGCAGCGGCCGCAATGTTCGGTACTGTGGGGCGCGTCGATCGGCAGTGGCAAGTCGACAAACAGCTCGCTGAGGAAGAAATAGCTGCCGGCCTTGCGATTGAGGACCAGGGTGTTTTTACCGATCCAGCCCAGCCCGGCTTTTTCGGCGATGGCTTTTTCCAGCACCGGCGCACTGTCGACAAAGGCACGGAAACCGAATGGGCCGATCTGCGCCTGGATGCGGTCGGCCAGTTGCTGCACGCGCTTGCGGATCAGCTTGTGATAATCGCGGCCCAGGGCGTACCGCGAGATATAGGCTTTTTCCGGCTTGGCCAGCAATTGGGCCATTTGCGTGTCGCCCGGCAGGTAATCCATGCGCAGCGACACCACGCGCAAGGTGCCCGGCACCAGTTCATCGGGGTGGGAGCGTTTGCTGCCATGGGCGCCCATGTAGTCCATCTCGCCGTGATAGCCCGCGTCGAGCCAGCGTTGCAGGTGCTGCTCATGCTCGGCCAGGTCCAGGCCGCTGATGCCGACTTGTTGAAAGCCCAGCTCGCGGCCCCAGTCTTTGATCGATTGGGCGAGGGCGGGCAGATCGGACGTAATAGCAGGCATGAGACACGGGAAACCACAGGTTAGATGCGTATAATTCTGCCAGACATCGGAGCTTGAAGACGCATGCCGCAGACAAAACACGCGATAACCGACGTACAGCCCCTGTTGCACGGCCATTTGCCGCAACTGGCGGCCCGCTCCCCGGACGCCCATAAAGGCCAGTTTGGCCACCTGTTGGTCATTGGCGGTGACCACGGCTTTGGCGGCGCCGCCTTGCTGAGCGCCGAAAGTGCCTTGCGCAGTGGCGCGGGCATGGTGTCCCTGGCGACGCGCCCAGAACACGTGCCAGCCGCTTTGGCCCGCTTGCCGGAAGTCATGACCGTCGGCGTCAGCTCGGCCAACCAACTGATGGGCTTGTTGGAAAAGATCTCGGTCATTGTGATCGGGCCTGGGCTGGGTGAGGCGTCCTGGGGCAAAAGCCTGCTGTCCGTCGCTGCCAACGCCAGGCAGCCGCAAGTCTGGGATGCCGACGCCTTGAATCAGCTCGCCAATGGCGGCATCAGCTTGCCAGCCAACAGCGTGATCACCCCGCATCCGGGGGAGGCTGCGCGGTTGTTGGGCCTTTCGACAGCCGAGGTTCAGGCCGATCGTCTTAAGGTGGCGCGCGCGTTGACTCAGAAATTCAATGCAGTGGCTATCCTCAAGGGGGCTGGCAGTTTGATTGCCAGTCCGGACGGACGTGTTTCACGCTGTGACCAAGGCCATCCGGCGATGGCAACGGCGGGGCTCGGTGATGTCCTGGCCGGGCTGGTGGGCGCGTTGCTGGCCCAAGGCATGCCGGCTTATGAGGCAAGCTGCCTGGCAGTTTGGTTGCATGCCACGGCGGGTGATCGCCAGGGCACCTTTGGTCGCGGCTTGGCTGCCAGCGACTTGATACCCGCCATTCGTCAATTGCTGGAGGAGCAATCGCCGTGTCTGAAGTAATCCTTTTCCTGGCCGATGAAGAAGCCATGGTTGCGTTCGGGCAACGCATTGCGCAGGTGACGGCGGGTGCAGGGCTGATCTTTCTGGAAGGTGACTTGGGGGCGGGCAAGACCACGCTATCCCGAGGGATTATCCGAGGGTTGGGCCATACAGGGGCAGTAAAAAGCCCTACGTTCACCCTGGTAGAACCCTACGAGATTGGTGCAGTGCGCGCCTTCCACTTTGACCTTTATCGTCTGGTTGACCCCGAAGAGCTCGAATATATGGGGATCCGGGATTACTTCGATGAAGATGCGTTGTGCCTGATCGAGTGGCCAGATAAAGGCACAGGCTTTTTGCCAAAGCCTGACATGACCATTACCATTACGCCGCATGAGCATGGACGTCAGTTGAAGTTGTTGCCCCAGAGCGCGCGCGGCCAGTCGTGGTGCGCCGCTTTGGCATTGGAATTCAAATAATTGGTGGGGTTAGGTATGCGCTTTCGCGCGTTGGTTGCTGTCGTGGGGGTGTTGCTTGCGGCAATGACTGTCAATGCTCTGGCTGCTTCACAGGTGAAAAGTGTTCGCCTGTGGCGAGCGCCGGATAACACGCGACTGGTGTTCGACCTGTCTGGCCCGGTCCAGCACAGCGTCTTTACCCTGACGGCGCCTGATCGCCTGGTGATCGACATCAACGGCGCGACCCTGGCTGCGCCGTTGAAAGTGTCCACCGCCAATACCCCGATTACCGCCATGCGCTCGGCCCAACGCACGCCGACCGACCTGCGTGTGGTGATCGACCTGAAAAAGGTCGTGACCCCGAAAAGCTTCTCCTTGGCGCCCAACGCCCAGTACGGCAACCGACTGGTGGTCGACCTGTTCGACAATGCCGCCGATGCCAATCCGCCGCCTGCACCGCCTCCAAGCGTCGCGACTGTCCCGGCGGTGCCGGTCAACCCGTCGCAACCGCAGGTCAAGCTGCCTCCGCCGCCACCGGCTCCCGCCGGCAAGCGTGACATCATCGTGGTGATCGACGCCGGTCATGGTGGCGAAGACCCGGGCGCTTCCGGTTCGCGCGGTCAGCATGAAAAAGACGTGGTGCTGGCGATTGCCCGTGAACTGCAGCGCCAGATCAACGCGATGAAAGGCTACCGCGCTGAGCTGACCCGTACCGGCGACTACTTCATTCCGTTGCGCGGCCGTACCGAAATTGCCCGCAAGAAAGGCGCCGACCTGTTCGTGTCGATCCATGCCGACGCCGCGCCTTCTACCGCAGCCTTTGGTGCCTCGGTGTTTGCCCTGTCGGATCGCGGCGCGACGTCTGAGACCGCCCGCTGGCTGGCCGACAGTGAAAACCGTTCCGACTTGATCGGCGGGGCGGGTAACGTCTCCCTTGATGACAAAGACAAAATGCTCGCCGGCGTACTGCTCGACCTGTCGATGACCGCTTCGCTGACGTCCAGCTTGAACGTGGGCCAGAAGGTCCTGAGTAACATCGGCCGGGTCACCTCGCTGCACAAACAGCGCGTGGAACAAGCAGGATTCATGGTGTTGAAGTCGCCGGATATCCCATCGATCCTGGTGGAGACCGGGTTTATCTCCAACTCCAACGAGGCCTCGAAGCTGGCCAGCGCCAGCCACCAGCAAGCGCTGGCGCGTTCCATCAGTGCCGGTGTGCGCCAGTTCTTCCAGCAGAATCCGCCACCGGGCACCTACATCGCCTGGCTGCGTGACTCCGGGAAAATCGCCCAGGGCCCGCGCGACCATCGCGTACAGCCCGGCGACACCCTGGCCATGCTGGCTGTGCGTTTCCAGGTGTCGGCCGCTACCTTGCGCAGCGCCAACAACCTGAAGACCGATGAATTGAAAGTCGGCCAGGTGTTGACCATCCCTGGCACCGAATTGGCGGCGCAGTAATGAGCGACTCGATCCTGGATAACGGCTCACGCATCGAACTGCTCAGCCCGCGCCTTGCCAACCAGATTGCGGCCGGTGAGGTGGTGGAGCGTCCGGCCTCGGTGATCAAGGAGCTGCTGGAAAACAGTATCGACTCCGGCGCCAAGCGCATTGATGTCGACGTGGAACAGGGCGGCGTCAAGCTGCTGCGCGTGCGGGATGATGGCAGCGGCATCTCGTCCGACGACCTGCCGCTGGCCCTGGCCCGTCACGCCACCAGCAAGATTCGCGACCTGGAAGACCTTGAGCGGGTGATGAGCCTGGGCTTTCGCGGTGAGGCGCTGGCGTCCATCAGCTCCGTGGCGCGCCTGACCCTGACGTCCCGTACCCGCAGCGCCGAGCAGGCCTGGCAGGTGGAAACCGAAGGTCGCGACATGGCGCCTCGGGTCCAGCCGGCAGCCCATCCTGTCGGTACGTCGGTGGAAGTGCGCGACCTGTTCTTCAACACCCCGGCGCGGCGCAAATTCCTCAAGGCCGAGAAAACCGAATTCGATCACCTGCAGGAAGTCATCAAGCGCCTGGCCCTGGCCCGCTTCGATGTGGCATTCCACCTGCGGCATAACGGCAAGACCATTCTCAGCCTGCACGAAGCCCACGATGACGCCGCGCGTGCTCGCCGGGTGTCAGCGATTTGCGGGCCGGGTTTCCTGGAGCAGGCGCTGCCGATTGAAATCGAGCGCAATGGCCTGCGGCTGTGGGGTTGGGTCGGTTTGCCGACCTTCTCCCGCAGCCAGGCGGACTTGCAGTACTTCTTTGTGAACGGCCGTGCGGTGCGCGACAAACTGGTGGCCCACGCGGTGCGCCAGGCCTATCGCGATGTGCTGTTCAACGGGCGTCACCCCACGTTTGTGTTGTTCTTCGAGGTCGACCCGTCGGTGGTGGACGTCAACGTGCACCCGACCAAGCACGAAGTGCGCTTCCGTGATGGGCGCATGGTGCATGATTTCCTGTACGGCACTCTGCACCGCACCCTGGGTGATGTGCGCCCGGATGATCAGTTGTCTGCGCCGATTGTGACGGCCGTGGTCCGTCCGAGTGGCCCGCAAGCCGGTGAGTTCGGCCCTCAGGGCGAAATGAGCCTGGCGGCCAACCTGCTGCAATCGCCGCAGTCGCAACCTGCCTATACCGCGCCGAATGCTGGCGCCGGCTCGGGTTATCAATACCAATACACGCCGCGCCCGCAATCAGCAGTACCTGTGGCTGAAGCCCAAGCGGCTTATCGCGAGTTTTTCGCGCCGTTGCCAGGTGCCGAAACGGGCGCGCCTGTGGCCTTGCCGGAAGGCGGCGGGGATATTCCGCCGCTGGGCTACGCGTTGGCGCAGCTCAAGGGTATCTACATTCTGGCGGAAAACGCCCATGGCCTGGTGTTGGTGGACATGCACGCCGCCCACGAGCGGATCATGTACGAACGCCTCAAGATCGCCATGGCCAGCGAAGGTCTCAGCGGCCAGCCGCTGCTGGTGCCGGAGTCCCTGGCGGTCAGTCAGCGTGAGGCCGATTGTGCCGAGGAACACCACGGTGTGTTCCAGAAGCTGGGCTTTGAATTGCAGCGCCTGGGCCCGGAAACCCTGGCCATCCGCCAGATTCCTGCGCTGCTCAAGCAGGCCGAGGCCAACCGTCTGGTCGCCGACGTGCTGGCGGACCTGATGGAATACGGCACCAGTGACCGTATCCAGGCGCACATCAACGAGTTGCTCGGCACCATGGCCTGCCACGGCGCCATCCGCGCCAATCGCCGCCTGGCCCTGCCGGAAATGAACGGCCTGCTACGCGACATGGAAAACACCGAGCGCAGCGGGCAATGCAACCATGGCCGACCGACCTGGACCCAGATGGGCCTGGACGATCTGGACAAACTGTTCTTGCGCGGCCGTTGATGAGTGCCTTGCCCCCCGCGATCTTCCTGATGGGCCCCACGGCCGCCGGCAAGACCGACCTGGCCATCGAGCTGACCAAGGTGCTGCCGTGCGAGCTGATCAGTGTCGACTCTGCCCTGGTTTACCGGGAGATGGATATCGGCACGGCCAAGCCTTCCAAGGAGCTGTTGGCCCAATATCCGCATAAGCTGATTGACATCATCGACCCGTCAGAGAGCTATTCGGCGGCGGATTTTCGCACCGACGCCCTAGCGGCCATGGCCGACATTACTGCGCGGGGCAATATTCCGCTGCTGGTGGGCGGTACGATGCTCTATTACAAGGCTTTGCAGGAAGGCCTGGCGGATATGCCGCCGGCCGACGCCCAGGTGCGCGCCGAACTCGAAGAAGAGGCTGCACGCCTTGGCTGGCAAGCCTTGCACGACCAGTTGGCCGCCGTGGACCCGGTGTCCGCCGCGCGCATTCACCCCAATGACCCCCAGCGCCTCACTCGCGCCCTGGAAGTCTGGCGCGTGAGCGGGCAGACCATGACTGAACATCGCCTGAAACAAAGTGCGCAAAGTGCTGACGCAGGCGCATCTGGCGCGTCACAATTGCCCTATACTGTGGCGAATCTGGCCATCGCTCCGGCAAATCGCCAGGTGCTGCATGATCGAATTGCACAAAGATTCACAATTATGTTGGAACAGGGGTTTGTGGACGAGGTCGTAGCTCTGCGTTCCAGAGGTGACCTGCATCCAGGGTTACCTTCGATACGTGCTGTAGGCTATCGCCAAGTCTGGGATCATCTGGATGGCAAGCTGACGTCAGCCGAAATGCAGGAACGCGGCATCATTGCCACGCGCCAATTGGCGAAACGCCAGTTCACCTGGTTGCGCAGCTGGAGCGATTTGCACTGGCTGGACAGCCTGGACAGCGACAATCTGTCACGCGCCTTGAAATACTTGGGATCGGTCTCCATATTGAGCTGAGTCCTTGCAATTGCCGTCTATCCTTGGGGGTGTGACGGCCATAAGCTATCTATTTTCCGATTTTTTATTATTGATCCTTAAAGGAGTGCGGCACATGTCAAAAGGGCATTCGCTACAAGACCCTTACTTGAATACTTTACGTAAAGAGAAAGTGGGGGTTTCCATCTACCTGGTCAACGGTATCAAGCTGCAAGGCACGATCGAGTCGTTCGACCAGTTCGTGATCCTGCTGAAAAATACCGTCAGCCAGATGGTCTACAAGCACGCTATCTCGACAGTCGTTCCTGTTCGTCCAATCCGTCTGCCTAGCGCCGCCGGTGATGAAGCAGCTGACGCTGAGCCAGGTAACGCCTGATAGGAGTCTCCTTTGTTCTTTGAGCGCCACGGTGGTGGTGAGCGGGTAATCCTCGTTCACTTGGATGGACAGGACCCTGAGGCGCGCGAAGATCCGCAGGAGTTTCAGGAGTTGGCAAATTCGGCCGGCGCCGAGACCGTTGCGTTTTTTAACGTGCCGCGTCATCGGCCAACCGCCAAATTCCTGATTGGCAGCGGCAAGGTCGAGGAACTGCGCGACCTGGTCCATGCCGAAGAAGCCGATCTGGTGATCTTCAATCACGTCCTCACGCCCAGTCAGGAACGTAACCTCGAACGTGTCTTCGAGTGTCGCGTGATTGACCGTACCGGTCTGATTCTCGATATTTTTGCCCAGCGCGCCCGTACCCATGAAGGCAAGCTCCAGGTTGAACTGGCCCAGCTTGACCACATGAGCACCCGCCTGGTCCGCGGCTGGACTCACCTTGAACGTCAAGGTGGCGGCATCGGCATGCGCGGGCCGGGTGAAACCCAGCTCGAGACCGACCGACGCCTGTTGCGGGTTCGCCTGCGCCAGATCAAGGGTCGCCTCGAGAAAGTGCGCAGCCAGCGTGAGCAATCGCGCCGTGGGCGTACCCGTGCGGATATCCCGACCGTGTCCCTGGTGGGCTATACCAACGCCGGCAAATCCACACTCTTCAATAATGTGACGAAATCGGACGTGTACGCGGCCGACCAACTGTTCGCCACCCTCGACCCGACCCTGCGCCGTCTGGATCTGGACGACCTGGGGCCGATTGTCCTGGCCGACACCGTGGGCTTCATTCGTCACTTGCCGCACAAGCTGGTCGAGGCATTTCGGTCTACGCTCGAAGAGTCGAGCAATTCCGACCTGCTGTTGCACGTGATCGATGCGGCTGAACCGGATCGCATGTTGCAGATTGAACAGGTGATGCTGGTACTGGGCGAGATTGGCGCCCAGGACTTGCCGATCCTCGAGGTCTATAACAAACTCGATTTGCTTGAAGGCGTTGAGCCACAAATCCAGCGCGATGAGAACGGCAAGCCCCAGCGGGTCTGGCTGTCGGCGCGTGATGGCAGTGGTCTTGAGTTGCTTGAACAGGCCATTGCCGAGTTGCTCGGCGGCGATTTGTTCGTTGGCACCTTGCGCTTGCCCCAGCGTTTTGCTCGACTGCGTGCACAGTTTTTCGAGTTGGGCGCGGTACAGAAAGAAGAACACGACGAAGAAGGTGTCAGCTTGCTGGCCGTTCGATTGCCGCGCTCGGAGCTCAATCGGCTGGTCAGCCGTGAGGGCGTTGTACCGACAGAGTTCATCGAACAACACACTTTGCAATAAAAGCCTCCTAAAGCGGTTGTGCCGCAGTGGCAGGCATTCTGTAGCATTGGTCGGCGCGCCGTGGGTGCGTCTTTGCTTTATCAGATGGAGAGCGCTATGGCTTGGAATGAGCCGGGTGGCAACTCGAATAATCAGGATCCTTGGGGTGGTAAACGCCGCAATAATGGCGACCGCAAGGGGCCACCAGATCTCGACGAGGCCTTCCGAAAGCTGCAGGAAAGCCTGAATGGGTTGTTCGGTGGTGGAAAAAAACGCGGTGGTGACGACGGCGGTCGCACAAGCAAGGGCGGCGGCTATGGCCTGCTGGGCCTGGGGCTTGTCGTGCTGGCGGCCGTATGGCTGTACAGCGCTGTCTACGTGGTGGACGAGCAGGAGCAAGCCGTGGTGCTGCGCTTCGGCAAGTACTACGAGACTGTCGGCCCTGGCCTGAACATCTACTTCCCGCCGATCGACAAGAAGTACATGGAAAACGTCACGCGTGAGCGTGCCTACACCAAGCAAGGCCAGATGCTGACCGAAGACGAGAACATCGTCGAAGTGCCGCTGACCGTGCAGTACAAGATCAGCAACCTGCAGGACTTCGTGCTGAACGTTGATCAGCCGGAAATCAGCCTGCAACACGCCACCGAAAGTGCCCTTCGCCACGTCGTCGGTTCGACTGCGATGGACCAGGTGCTGACCGAAGGTCGTGAATTGATGGCCAGCGAGATCAAGGAGCGCCTGCAACGGTTCCTCGATACCTATCGCACCGGTATCACCGTTACCCAGGTGAACGTACAGAGCGCAGCTGCACCGCGTGAAGTGCAGGAAGCCTTCGATGATGTGATCCGTGCCCGTGAAGACGAGCAGCGTTCGCGTAACCAGGCTGAAACCTACGCCAACGGTGTCGTGCCGGAAGCCCGTGGTCAGGCCCAGCGCATCCTCGAGGATGCCAACGGTTACCGCGACGAAGTGGTCTCCCGCGCCAAGGGTGAGGCGGATCGCTTTACCAAGCTGGTCGCCGAGTACCGCAAGGCGCCGGAAGTTACGCGTGAGCGTCTGTACCTGGACACCATGCAGGAAGTCTTCAGCAACACCAGCAAGGTTCTCGTGACCGGCAGCAAGGGTGGGCAGAACAACCTGCTGTACCTGCCGCTGGACAAGATGATCGAAGGTGGTCGTAGCAGCACCAGCGCACCGTCCACCGGTTCCAATGCCGCTGCCAACGAAGCGAGCGCCCGTGCGGCCGCTGACTTGCTGCAACAGCAAACACGTACCAGGGAGAGTCGTTGATGAGCAATAAATCGCTGACCGCCCTGATTGTGGGCGTCGTCGTGGTCATCGCTGCCTGGAACTGCTTCTACATCGTGGCTCAGACCGAGCGTGCGGTGCTGCTGCAATTCGGTCGCGTGGTCCAGGCGGATGTCCAGCCGGGCCTGCATGTGAAAGTCCCCTACGTCAACCAGGTGCGCAAGTTCGACGCCCGCCTGATGACCCTGGATGCACCGACACAGCGCTTCCTGACCCTGGAAAAGAAAGCCGTGATGGTTGACGCCTACGCCAAGTGGCGCGTCAAGGATGCCGAGCGCTTCTACACCGCGACCTCCGGCCTCAAGCAAATTGCCGACGAGCGTTTGTCGCGCCGTCTGGAATCGGGCCTGCGTGACCAGTTTGGTAAGCGCACCCTGCACGAGGTGGTATCCGGTGAGCGTGACGCGTTGATGGCTGACATCACGCGTTCGCTGAACACGATGGCAGAGAAAGAACTGGGCATTGAAGTGGTTGATGTCCGGGTCAAGGCGATCGACCTGCCGAAGGAAGTGAACCGCAGCGTGTTCGAGCGTATGAGCACCGAGCGTGAGCGTGAAGCCCGTGAGCACCGCGCCAAGGGTAACGAGCTGGCAGAAGGTATCCGTGCGGATGCCGACCGTCAGCGCCGTGTACTGTTGGCCGAAGCTTATCGCGAGTCTGAAGAGGCTCGTGGTGATGGCGATGCTCAAGCCGCGGCGATCTACGCCAAGGCCTACGGCCAGGACCAGGAGTTCTACGCGTTCTACCGTAGCCTGCGCGCCTACCGTGAAAGCTTCGCGAACAAAACCGACGTCATGGTGCTGGACCCAAGCAGCGACTTCTTCCGCTACCTGGAAAAGTCCAAGTAACCAGCCTGTGATTCTGTAGGTTTCACTCCCGTCGGGCGGCTAAAACGCCTGGCGGGGTGATCCTTTCAGAAAACGGGTGTATGATGCGGCAGCCGGGAAATTCCCGGCTTTTTTGCGTCTGCATGTTTGATTCGGCAGGCGTGACAGGTTTTTCGAGGAAAGTGCCCGACGAGGCCGATTACAGGCCGTTCGTCACGTCGCTCTTGCGCGTGGTTTATGCAGGGGGCGGGTATTTTCTGCTTCACTCAAGGCTCGGCCGAGGGCTGGCCGCCCGGATCAAAGGGGAATGGCGTAATGGCAACGGTAGACCGCTGGCTGCTGCCAGATGGCATCGAAGAAGTACTGCCACCAGAAGCTGCGCGCATCGAAGTAGCGCGTCGCCAGGTGTTGGATCTGTTCCAGAGCTGGGGTTACGAATTTGTCGTGACTCCCCATATCGAGTACCTGGAATCCCTGCTGACCGGCGCGGGCCAGGACCTGGATCTGCGCACCTTCAAGGTTATCGACCCGCAATCGGGCCGGCAAATGGGTTTCCGTGCCGACATCACGCCGCAAGTGGCGCGCATCGATGCGCACACCCTGCGCCGCGAAGGTCCGAGCCGCCTGTGCTACGCCGGCAGTGTGCTGCATGCACAGCCGCGTGCCTTGTCGTCGTCCCGTAGCCCGATCCAGTTGGGCGCCGAATTGTACGGCGATGCCAGCCCGAGCAGCGACGTTGAAGTGATCAGCTTGATGCTGGCCATGCTGCAACTGGCCGACGTGCCGGATGTCCACATGGACCTGGGTCACGTCGGTATCTACCGTGGCCTGGCCCGTGCGGCCGGTTTGTCTGGTGAAGTGGAACAACAACTGTTCGATGCCCTGCAACGCAAGGCCATCGATGAAGTGATTGCCCTGACCGCTGGCGTGCCTGCCGACTTGGCCGACATGCTGCGTGCATTGGTGAACCTGTGCGGCGGCCGTGAAGTGCTGGTGGCTGCCCGTGAGCGCCTGGCCAAGGCGCCGGCGCCGGTCCTGGCTGCACTGGACGACGTGCTCGCGATTGCCGAGCAGTTGTCGGCGCGCTTCCCGGAGCTGCCGCTGTACTTTGACCTGGGTGAGTTGCGTGGCTACCACTACCACACCGGTGTGGTGTTTGCCGTCTTTGTACCGGGTGTTGGCCAAGCCATCGCCCAAGGTGGTCGTTATGACGATATCGGCGCCGACTTTGGTCGTGCGCGTCCGGCCACTGGTTTCTCCACCGATTTGAAAACCCTGGTGACCCTGGGGCGTGCTGAGGTCGAGCTGCCGTCTGGTGGCATCTGGATGCCCGACAGTACGGACGCAGCACTCTGGCAGCAGGTTTGCCAGTTGCGCAGTGAGGGTCAGCGTGTCGTCCAGGCCTTGCCTGGGCAACCATTGGCCGCCGCCCGTGATGCGGACTGCGACCGGCAATTGATTCTGCAGAACGGGCTTTGGCAAGTATCGCCACTGGCTTCTTGAGTTTTCCTGCCGGCCATCGCCGGCACCAAGTTTGCGCGAATGAGGACAAGTGTTATGGGTAAGAATGTCGTAGTCCTGGGCACCCAATGGGGTGATGAGGGCAAAGGCAAGATCGTTGATCTGCTGACCGAACATGCTGCCGCCGTAGTGCGCTACCAAGGTGGCCACAACGCTGGCCACACCCTGGTCATCGATGGCGAAAAAACCGTCTTGCACCTGATCCCATCGGGCGTGCTGCGCGAAGGCGTGCAGTGCCTGATCGGCAACGGCGTGGTGGTTGCACCTGACGCCTTGCTGCGTGAGATCACCAAGCTGGAAGAGAAAGGCGTACCGGTGCGCGAGCGCCTGCGTATCAGCCCGTCCTGCCCGCTGATCCTGTCCTTCCACGTTGCGCTGGACCAGGCCCGTGAAAAGGCCCGTGGCGAGCTGAAGATCGGTACCACCGGTCGCGGCATCGGCCCGGCGTACGAAGACAAGGTTGCGCGTCGTGGCCTGCGTGTGGGCGACCTGCTCAACATGCCGCGCTTTGAAGACAAGCTTCGTGAACTGGTGGATTACCACAACTTCATGCTGGTCGGTTACTACAAAGAGCCAGCCATCGAGTTCGAGAAAACCCTGGCCGAGTGCAAGGAATACGCAGAGCTGCTCAAGCCGCTGATGCTGGACGTGACCGCCGAGCTGCACGACCTGCGTCGCGCTGGCAAAGACATCATGTTCGAAGGTGCCCAAGGCTCCCTGCTGGACATCGACCACGGCACCTACCCGTACGTGACCAGCTCCAACACCACCGCGGGTGGCGTTGCGACCGGTTCCGGCGTTGGCCCGATGTTCCTGGACTACATCCTGGGCATCACCAAGGCCTACACCACTCGCGTAGGTTCGGGCCCGTTCCCGACTGAGCTGTTCGACGACGTCGGCGCTCACCTGGCCAAGCAAGGTCACGAATTCGGCGCAACTACTGGCCGCGCCCGTCGTTGTGGCTGGTTCGACGCCGTTATCCTGCGTCGCGCTATCGATGTGAACAGCATCTCGGGCATCTGCCTGACCAAGCTGGACGTCCTCGACGGCCTGGAAACCATCAACATCTGCATCGGCTACAAAGATGCCGAAGGCAAGGACGTTGCTCCGACCGACGCCGACAGCTACGTGGGCCTGCAGCCTGTGTACGAAGAAGTGCCGGGCTGGACCGAATCGACCGTGGGCGCCAAGACCCTGGAAGAGCTGCCGGCTAACGCCCGTGCCTACATCAAGCGTGTCGAAGAGCTGATCGGTGCGCCGATTGACATTATTTCGACAGGTCCGGACCGCAACGAAACCATCGTTCTGCGTCACCCGTTCGCTTAATAAGCTGTTGATGTAAAAAGCAAAGGGCTCCTTCGGGAGCCCTTTGTCGTTTCTGTCGCCTGGACGGCACGACCCTTGCTTTGGTTCTTTCTTTCGCGGTGCTATCAAATTAATGGCACCCGTGGTGGAGGGATTCCCGATGTCTGCCGTTCTCTCATTGTTACAAAGCCGTCTGTTGCGGCCAGTGTTCGTTACCCTAGGTATCGCCCTTTTGGTGCAAGTGCTGGTGGCCGTCGCCCTGACGCGAAGCACCGTCACCGCGTTGGAAGCTGATTTGGGTAATCGCCTGGGTATCGACAGCCAGAAACTGTCGGGTGAATTGGCCCAAGCCGGTAAAGAAGTCACGTCCAGTCTGGACAGCTTGTCGAGCAGTACCCGTCAACGCCTGACAGCGGGGCTTTCAACCCGCCTGCAGGAAGAGCAGAAGCAACTGCGTGCGACCCTGGAAAAAGACCTGAAAGACTCCGCCAATGACATGGCGCAGCTGCTGGCCTCGGTGGCACCCCGCGCCATGTGGGACAGTGACGTGCCGACGCTGTCGGAATTTGCCCGGCGTGCCCAGCGCAATCCCAACGTGCTGTTCGTGGTCTATGACGACGCGGCGGGTGAGCACTTGACCCGCTACCTCAACCGTGAAAATCCGATCAACCAGGCACTGTTGGAAAAAGGCAAGGGTGACCGCGCCCTGGATAAAGTGTTGGATGCGGCCAAAGATGATCCTTCGGTGTTCTATGTCGAGGCGTCCATCAGCCCCAACGGCGTGGAGATTGGCAAGGTGCGCATGGGGGTTTCCACTGCTGCAGTGGAGACGGATCTGGCCGCGCTGGATAAGCGTTTCGCCGCACTGATCGCCAGTGGTGACCAACTGGTGGGCGACAGCCTCAAGGGCGCGGCGGCCGATAGCGCTGCCGCCATGGGCGCGCGCCTGCAATCCGCGCAAGCCACCGCTACACAGATGACCGCCAACACCACCAGCGCCGTCCAGGACGCCGCCGGCACCTTGCGCTGGCGCATCGGCATGGGCTTGGCGCTGGTCGGTTTGGGCGTGTTGCTGTTGATCGCCATCGTGCTCGGGCGCCGTGTGGTCAATCGCCTGAAGCTGCTGATCGCGGCCATGGACGACTTGGCTGCAGGCGAGGGTGACCTCACCAAGCGTGTGCAAATCAGCAGCAAGGATGAAATTGGCGACATGGCGTCGGCGGTCAATCGCTTTGTGGATAAGTTGCAGCCCATCGTTCGCGAGGCGGGGGATGTGGCCCAGCGCACTGGCGTGGAAATCGGCGCGATGACCTTGCGCAATGCCGGTGCCGACGCAGCGGCCGGCTTGCAGCGCGATGAGGTGGCCGAAAGCTTGCGCGCGTTGTCGCAGATGGCCGACGAGGCGCAGGCCGAAAGCCATGCGATGCAGGCGGCGTTGCAGCAAGTGGTGGATATTCGCCAGGCGACGGATGAAAACTCGCGCACCTCGGCTGAGGTCGGCAGTTTGATCGAGGCGCTGGCGGGCCAAGTACAAGCGGGTTCCACCGTCATCGAGCGCCTGGCCCAGCAAAGCCAGCAGATCGAGGTAGTGCTGACCGTGATTCACGGCATTGCCGAGCAGACCAATTTGCTCGCCCTCAATGCCGCGATCGAGGCGGCGCGTGCCGGTGAAACCGGGCGTGGTTTTGCCGTAGTGGCCGATGAGGTGCGGGCGCTGGCGAGCAAGACCCAAAGCTCCACCGGCGATATCCAGGCGCATATCGTGGCGTTGCAGCAGGGCGCGCGGGAGGCGGTGGAAACCATCGGCAAGGCCGGGCGTCAGGCTAATGAAGGTTTGCTGGTGCTGCGCGACAGCGTGCGCTTGCAGCAGACGGTGCAGGCTTCGGTGGAGCAGGTGCACGCGGCGATTGGCTTGGCGACACGCGCGGCCGAGCATCAAGCCCAGGGTGCTCATGCGGTGCGGGGTCGAGTCGAGGTGATCCATGCCCAGGCCGAGCGTGCGGCGCAGGCGGTGGTGGAGACCACCGCCAGTGGCAAGGTTCTGGATGGGCTGGCGGCGCAGTTGAAGGCGAGCCTGGGGCAGTTCAGGGCTTAGTGCCGTCAGTGCCGGCCCCTTCGCGAGCAAGCCCGCTCCCACATTTGGAATGCTTTTCAAAATGTGGGAGCGGGCTTGCTCGCGAAAGCGATCTTAACGGCTCAGATACATCCGAGTCGTTAGCAGATACACCGGCAAACCCGACACCAGAATCAGCAACGCTGCATATGGCGCTGCCGCCGCAAACTCCACATTCGAGGTATGCGCCCACACCGCCGTCGCCAAGGTATTCAGCCCCGTTGGGCTAAGCAGCAACGTCGCCGTCAATTCCTTCATCGCATCCAGAAACACCAGCGCAAACGCCGCCCCCAATGCCGGGAAAATAATCGGTAAGGTCACCCGGCAAAACGCACTGAACGACGAGGCGCCCAACGTGCGTGCAGCCTCTTCAAGCTGCGGCGCAGCCTTGTTCAGCGCGGTACGGATCGGCGCCTGGGCCAGCGGCAAAAACAGCAGCGCATAAGCAATCAACAACAATGCCGAGGTCTGGTACAGCGCCGGCACATAGTGCAGGGCGAAGTACACCAGCGTCAGCGCAATCACCAAGCCGGGCAGGGCGTGCAGCAGATACGGCAGGCGTTCGGCCCAGATCGCCAACTGGCCTTTGTAGCGCACCACCAGCAGTCCGACCGGTACAGCCAATACCAGGCAGAGCGCGGCGCCGCCCAAGGACAGCGCCAATGAGGACAGCAACGCTTCACCGATCTCTGCTACCGGGAAGGCGGCAGAAGATCCCACTGCCAGCCAATAACCGAGCATCCCCAGCGGAATCCCGCTGCCGATGATCGCCAGCGCCAGGCAATACACCTGGCCCAATGGTGCCCACTGACCCAAGCGAACCTGCTCCGCATGCCGCGCCGCGCCCTGGCCGATACGCACATGCCGGCCCTTGCCGCGCACACGCAGCTCCAGCCACAGCAGCGTCAGGCACATCACCAGCAACACTGCCGAGAGCATTGCGGCATTCGCATTGCTGAACTCAAGCTCGAACTGTTGGTAGATCGCGGTGGTAAAGGTCTGCAAACCGATGATCGACAGTGCGCCAAACTCCACCAGCATATGCAGCGCAATCAACAATGCCCCGGCCAGCAGTGAGGGCCACAACAGCGGCAAAGTGATGCGAAAGAACACGCCCCAGCGATTCAGCCCCAGGGTGCGGGCCGACTCTTCCAGGGAGGGGTCAAGATTGCGCAGCGTCGCTGCCACCGGCAGAAACACCAGCGGGTATTTCGACAGGCTCATCACCAGGATCGCCCCGCCAAGCCCTTCGAAACTGGCGCTCAGCGATACCCAGGTAAAGCTGCTGACAAACGCCGGTACTGCAAACGGCAGGCACAGGATCACGCCCCAGATGCGTCGCCCCGGCAGGTTGCTGCGCTCCAGCAGCCAGGCCAGGGACAGGCCGATCACGCCACACGTCACCGTCACCCCGACCATCAACGCCAAGGTATTGCGCAGCAACCCGAACACATACGGCCGCCAGAGCAGGTGCACCGCCTCCGCCCAGCCGGCTTGCCACGCCTTGAGCCCCACATAAGCCAGCGGCAGCAGACTCAAGCCGACCAGCAACAGAACGGGCAGCAACAACCAGATCGACGGGCGCTTGCGCCTTGGGCGCAACCCCCCGCACAGGGCGGGGGCGGGTAGCGATGGGTTCATCAGTTCAAGCCAACGTCACGTTCCAGATCCAAGGCTTCTTCGGCGTTGCCCAGGTCGGCGGGGGTGACTTTCGGCGGTTGCAGTTCGCTGAAAGGCTTGAGGCCACGGTTGGATTCCATGCCTTTGCGCAGCGGGTATTCGGCCGAGGTGTTGGTGATGACGCGCTGACCCTCTTCACTGGCCATGAACGCCAGCAGTTGCTGGGCTTCTTTCGGATGCTTGCTGGATTTCAGCGCCGCCGCCGAAGACACGGTGATCAAGCCACCGGCATCGCCATCGGTGAAGTAATGCAGTTGGGAGTCCAGGTTCGTTTTTTCTTTCTTCAGGGCGAACCAGTAGTAGTTGTTCACCAACACGGTGGCCACTTCGCCATTTTCAACGGCTTTGAGGGCGACCATGTTGTTGCTGTAGACCTTGCCGAAAGCGCGCAGGCCGGTCAGCCATTCTTCGGCGGCTTCACGCCCGTGAAGCTTGATGATCGCCACGGCCTGTTCCTGGAACGCGCCGCTGGTAGGTACGAAGCCGACCTTGCCTTGCCACTCGGGGCCGGCGAAATCCAGTACCGATTTGGGCAGGTCTTTTTCAGCGATCAATTTCGGGTTGAACGCCACGACGCGGGTGCGTGCGGTCACGCCCATCCAGTCGCCGTTGGCGCCGACGTAATCCTTGGGCAATACGTCGAGGGTGCTGGCGTCGATCTTGGCCAGCAGGCCTTGTTCGCCGAGTTTGTTCAACGGTGGCGATTCTTCGGTGTAGATCACGTCGGCAGGCGAGCGGTCGCCTTCTTCCACGACCTGGCTGGCGAGCTGATTGCTGCTGCCTTTGCGCACGTTGACGTGAATGCCGGTCTTGGCTTCGAAGGCCTTGGCGAGTTCATCGCCGACTTCTTTATGCTGGCCGTTGTACAGGGTCAGGGAAACCTTGTCGGCGGAATACGCGGTGGGCGAGAGCAGGGTCAGGCCGAGCAGAGTGATGGTCAGGCCGCGCAGAAGGGATGTCTTGAGATGGGTATCGCGGATCATCATCCGGGTTGTTCCTCACTTGTATGCAACAAATACTTACAAGGATAAACGATAAAGTTTCTCAGGTGCGGGCGAGGGGGCAAATCGCTGGGAAAGTTTCCGAGATGAGGTTTTTAAAGCCCGGAAACGAAAAAACCCGCTTTCGCGGGTTTGATCTGAATTTGGTGCCCAGGAGAAGACTCGAACTTCCACGACCTTGCGATCACCAGCACCTGAAGCTGGCGTGTCTACCAATTTCACCACCTGGGCATTATCAGCAGCGCTTGCGCTGTTGATGGGACGAACTATACGGAGGGCTTTTTGATCTGTAAACCCCTGATTCGAAAAAATAAATCAAGTTTTCCGTTAAAAATCAAAGACCTGAAACGAAAAAACCCGCTTTCGCGGGTTTGATCTGAATTTGGTGCCCAGGAGAAGACTCGAACTTCCACGACCTTGCGATCACCAGCACCTGAAGCTGGCGTGTCTACCAATTTCACCACCTGGGCAGCATCAACAACGTTGCCGTCGTCGATGGCGCGCACTATACGGAGGGGATTTTAAGCTGTAAAGCCCTGCCACGAAAAAAGCCTGGAAAATTTCGCCAATGGTCGTGCAAGGTGCCCGCCGGGGGCTGCAAAGGGCTTTAAAAGGCTTGTTGGCGTCTGAAATTTCCCGTTTCAATACGCGTATGCCAAACTAACCCGCATATAGACAAGGTGAAAACTCTCTAATGGCCGATTGGCAGTCCCTCGATCCCGAGGCCGCTCGTGAAGCGGAAAAATATGAAAACCCTATTCCTAGCCGCGAACTGATCCTGGCGCATCTCGCCGATCGGGGTTCGCCTGCTAGCCGCGAGCAGCTGGTCGAAGAATTCGGTCTGACCACCGAAGACCAGCTCGAAGCCCTGCGCCGCCGTTTGCGTGCCATGGAACGTGATGCTCAACTGATCTACACCCGCCGTGGCACTTACGCGCCTGTGGATAAGCTCGACCTGATTCTGGGCCGCATTGCCGGCCATCGTGATGGTTTCGGCTTCCTGATCCCCGACGACGGCAGCGATGACCTGTTCATGAGCCCGGCGCAAATGCGCCTGGTGTTCGATGGCGACCGTGCCCTGGCGCGCGTTTCCGGCCTGGACCGTCGCGGTCGCCGTGAAGGCGTGATCGTCGAAGTGGTGTCCCGTGCCCACGAGTCCATCGTCGGCCGTTACTTCGAAGAAGGCGGCATCGGCTTTGTGGTGCCGGATAACCCGAAGGTCCAGCAGGAAGTGCTGATCACTCCGGGCCGTAATGGCGCCGCCAAAGTCGGTCAGTTCGTCGAGGTGAAGATCACCCACTGGCCAACGGCACGTTTCCAGCCCCAGGGCGATATCGTTGAAGTGGTCGGCAACTACATGGCGCCGGGCATGGAAATCGACGTTGCGCTGCGCACCTACGATATTCCCCACGTCTGGCCTGAGGCTGTGCTCAAAGAAGCCGGCAAGCTCAAGCCTGAAGTGGAAGAGAAAGACAAAGAAAAACGCATCGACCTGCGCCATCTGCCGTTCGTCACCATCGACGGCGAAGATGCCCGCGACTTCGACGATGCGGTCTACTGCGAAGCCAAGCCTGGCAAGCTGCGCCTGTTCTCCGGTGGCTGGAAGTTGTTCGTCGCGATTGCCGACGTGTCCAGCTACGTGAAGATCGGTTCGGCCTTGGACAACGAAGCTCAGGTGCGCGGCAACTCCGTGTACTTCCCTGAGCGCGTGATTCCGATGCTGCCTGAGCAGCTGTCCAACGGCCTGTGCTCCCTGAACCCGAAAGTCGACCGTTTGGCCATGGTGTGCGAGATGACCATCTCGAAAACCGGCGAAATGACCGACTACCAGTTCTACGAAGCGGTGATCCATTCCCAGGCGCGCCTGACCTACAACAAGGTCAGCACCATCCTGGAAACGCCGAAGACCAGCGAAGCCAAGGCCCTGCGTGGCGAATACGCTGGCGTGGTGCCGCACCTCAAGCAGCTCTATGCGCTGTACAAAGTATTGCTGGGCGCTCGTCACGTACGTGGCGCGATCGACTTTGAAACTCAGGAAACCCGGATTGTCTTCGGTTCCGAGCGCAAGATCGCCGCAATCACCCCGACCACGCGTAACGATGCGCACAAGCTCATCGAGGAATGCATGCTGGCGGCCAACGTGGCCACCGCTGAATTCCTGAAGAAGCATGAGATTCCTGCGTTGTACCGCGTGCACGACGGCCCGCCGCCGGAACGTCTGGAAAAACTGCGCGCCTTCCTCGGCGAGCTCGGCCTGTCCCTGCACAAAGGCAAGGACGGCCCGACGCCGAAGGACTACCAGGCTCTGCTCGCGAGCATCAAGGACCGTCCGGATTACCACGTGATCCAGACCGTCATGCTGCGCTCCCTGAGCCAGGCGGTGTACAGCGCTGATAATCAAGGCCACTTCGGCCTGAATTACGAGGCGTACACCCACTTCACTTCGCCGATTCGCCGTTACCCGGACCTGCTCACGCACCGCGCGATCCGCAGCGTGATCCACTCCAAGCAGAACACCCCGCACGTCAAGCGCGCCGGTGCCATGACCATTCCGAAAGCACGGATCTATCCGTACGACGAAGCGGCCCTGGAACAGCTGGGCGAGCAGTGCTCCATGAGTGAGCGCCGCGCCGACGAAGCCACCCGCGACGTGGTGAACTGGCTCAAGTGCGAGTTCATGAAAGACCGCGTAGGCGAGACTTTCCCTGGTGTGATCACGGCCGTGACCGGCTTTGGTCTGTTTGTCGAGCTGACCGACATCTACGTCGAAGGCCTGGTGCACGTCACCGCGTTGCCGGGTGACTACTACCACTTCGACCCTGTGCACCACCGCCTGGCGGGCGAGCGCACCGGTCGCAGCTTCCGTCTTGGCGATACCGTGGAAGTGCAGGTCATGCGCGTCGATCTCGACGAGCGCAAGATCGACTTCGGCATGTCCGACAAACCAGCCGAATCGCCGGGCAGCCGTAAAAAACGCGGCAGCGAACCGACCAGCAAAGGCAAGGCAGCGCCCGCTAAAGCAGCGACCGCCGAGCCTGCACCTGCCAAGGCCGGTCGTCGTCCGTCCGCGAAGGAAAAGGCCCCCGAAGCCTACCGTCCAAGCGATGCGGCGGCGAAAAACGCCGAGCTGCGCAAGAGCCGCGAGTTGAAGCAGCAGTTGCTCAACGAAGCCAAAAGCGGTGGTAAAGCGGCGTCTGGGGGAAAGTCCCGCGGGGCGGAAAATCCGTCGAGCAAGCCAAGTAAGCACCGTAAAGGCCCGCCAAAAGCGGGTTCGGGCCCTGCCAAGAGCGGCGGGTCGCGCAAACCTAAGGCCAAGTCATGAGTCTGGAAAAAATCTACGGCGTCCACGCCGTAGAAGCACTGCTGCGTCACCACCCGAAACGCGTCAAGCAAGTGTGGCTGGCCGAAGGCCGCAGCGAGCCGCGCGTGCAAGCGCTGGTCGAGTTGGCGACCCAAAACAAGGTTGCCATCGGCCAGGCCGAGCGTCGCGAAATGGACGTGTGGGTCGAAGGCGTCCACCAGGGCGTCGTTGCGGACGTCAGCCCGAGCCAGGTCTGGGGCGAGGCGATGCTCGACGAGCTGCTCGATCGCACCGAAGGTGCGCCGTTGCTGCTGGTGCTGGACGGCGTGACCGACCCGCACAACCTCGGCGCTTGCCTGCGCTCGGCGGACGCTGCCGGCGCGCTGGCGGTGATCGTGCCTAAAGACAAGTCCGCGACCCTGACGCCGGTTGTGCGTAAGGTCGCCTGCGGCGCGGCGGAAGTGATTCCGCTGGTGGCCGTGACCAACCTGGCGCGCACCCTGGAGAAACTCCAGCAGCGTGGCCTGTGGGTCGTGGGCACGGCAGGCGAGGCCGAGGTCAGCATTTATGACCAGGACCTCACCGGCCCGACCATCCTGATCATGGGCGCCGAGGGCAAAGGCATGCGTCGCCTGACCCGCGAACATTGCGATTACCTGGTGCATCTGCCGATGGCCGGTAGCGTCAGCAGCCTCAACGTGTCGGTTGCCACCGGCGTGTGCCTGTTTGAAGCCCAGCGCCAGCGCGGTGCGAAGGCCAAACCGAAGAAGTAATCAAGTTTGGCGCAGGTCAAAATGTGGGAGCGGGCTTGCTCGCGAATACGGTACTTCAGTCAGCATTTTGGGTGACTGATACACCGCTTTCGCGAGCAAGCCCGCTCCCACATTGGTTTTGTGTTTGGCCTGAGAGGGTGATTGTTCAAATAATCACCAATCACCTTGCACGCTTCCTCCCCCTTCTCTACAATTGCGCCCCTTGCCTTCCTGGCGGGCACCGATGTGCCTCCCTGCGGCAAGATCCATAAGTGTCATTCACTCCTTGTCTGACCGTTTTTGAGCGGCAGGCTACAACCCGTAAGGAGCATTCATGCGTCATTACGAAATCATCTTTTTGGTCCACCCGGATCAAAGCGAGCAAGTCGGCGGCATGGTTGAGCGTTACACCAAGCTGATCGAAGAAGACGGCGGCAAAATCCACCGTCTGGAAGATTGGGGCCGTCGTCAACTGGCCTACGCAATCAACAATGTTCACAAGGCTCACTACGTGATGCTGAACGTTGAGTGCACTGGCAAGGCCCTGGCCGAGCTGGAAGACAACTTCCGCTACAACGATGCTGTGATCCGTAACCTGGTCATCCGTCGCGAAGAAGCCGTTACCGGCCAATCCGAGATGCTCAAGGCTGAAGAAAACCGCAGTGAGCGCCGTGAGCGTCGCGACCGTCCTGAGCACGAAGGCGCTGATAGCGCTGATAGTGATGACAGCGACAACAGCGATAACGCTGACGAGTAATCCACGGACCTTTTAAGGAGCCTATCAAATGGCACGTTTCTTCCGTCGTCGTAAATTCTGCCGCTTCACCGCTGAAGACGTGAAAGAGATCGATTACAAAGATCTCAACACTCTGAAAGCCTACGTATCCGAGACCGGCAAAATCGTTCCAAGCCGTATCACCGGTACCAAAGCACGTTATCAGCGTCAGCTGGCCACCGCTATCAAGCGCGCCCGCTTCCTGGCCCTGCTGGCCTACACCGACAGCCACGGCCGCTGAGACCGGGCAGTCGACAAGTAGTAAGGGATTGAATGCATGCGCGCCTTAGCTGAGTTCATCATGCGCGGTCGTGTGCAGGCCACTCTCGTAGTGGCTGGATGTGCAGCATTGCCGTTGTTGTATTGGTTGGCTGCTGCCGCTGGGTGCCTTGTGCTCCTGCGGCGCGGTTTGCAGGATGCCCTGGGTATCCTGGCCCTGGGAGTCGTGGCTGCCTTGATCTGGTGGCTGCAACTGGGCGAACCCAAAGTGCTTTTGGTGCTGCTGGGGTCGTCGAGCCTTGCGTTGGTTTTGCGCGCAAGTGAGTCCTGGGTCCGCACGCTGCTGGTCAGCGTGGCATTGGGGTTGGTGTTTTCGGTGTTGATTGACGCGGCTTTCCGCCCGCAAATCGAGGCGCTGTCGCAAGAGATCGCCAAGATCCTGCCGATGGCCCTCGGGGAACTCTACCAGCAGCTTTCGGTAGAAGAGCGAGCGCGACTGGCAACACTGATTGCACCGGCCCTGATCGGCCTGATGGCGGTAATGATGCAGATCGTCAGTTTGCTGAGCCTGATGCTTGGGCGATATTGGCAGGCGTTGTTGTACAACCCGGGTGGTTTTGGTCGCGAATTTCGCAGTATCAGAATCCCCGTGGGCCCGGCGATGTTGCTGCTGGCACTCATGATGGTCGGACCGTACTTCGGTTCACAAGCCACCTTGCTAGTGCTGTTTTGCAGCGTACCGCTGGTGTTTTCCGGACTGGCCCTGATTCACGGGCTGGTCGCGCAGAAGCGCCTGGCCAAGTTCTGGCTGGTGGGGATGTACGTAACGATGCTGGTGTTCATGCAACTGATCTATCCGTTACTCGTGGTCTTGGCCATTGTCGACGGCCTGATTGATTTTCGCGGTCGTCTGGCGTCGAAAGACGCCGATAACGCGAACGGTGAAGGTTAAAAGTTAGAGGATTTTCACATGCAACTGATCCTTCTGGAAAAAGTCGCCAACCTGGGCAACCTGGGCGACAAAGTGAACGTTAAGGCCGGTTACGGTCGTAACTACCTGCTGCCATACGGCAAAGCCACCGCTGCAACCGCTGCCAACCTGGCTGCGTTTGAAGAGCGTCGTGCTGAGCTGGAAAAAGCAGCAGCAGACAAAAAAGCTTCGGCCGAAACTCGCGCTGCCCAACTGGCTGAGCTGGAAGTGACTATCACTGCCACCGCCGGTGACGAAGGCAAGCTGTTCGGTTCGATCGGCACCCACGACATCGCTGATGCACTGACCGCCTCCGGCGTTGAAGTGCAGAAGAGCGAAGTTCGTCTGCCGAACGGCACCATCCGCAACGTAGGCGAATTCGACGTAGCCGTGCACCTGCACGCCGAAGTTGAAGCCACCGTACGCGTTGTCGTGGTAGCAGCTTAAGCAATACCTAACTGACTGGCACCTCGCGTGCCAGGCAGTTAACATCGGGCACGATCCTGTTTACAGGTCGTGCCTTTTGTTTTTCTACACACCCCTAATTCCAAGTGGCCATGAACGATATTTCAGCTCCTGAGCAATACGATCTGCAAACCGCTGCCCTGAAGGTGCCGCCGCATTCCATCGAGGCCGAACAGGCTGTACTCGGTGGTTTGATGCTGGACAACAACGCCTGGGAACGCGTGCTGGATCAAGTCTCGGACGGTGACTTCTATCGCCATGACCACCGCCTGATCTTCCGCGCCATCGCCAAGCTGGCCGACCAGAACTCACCCATCGACGTGGTGACCCTGGCCGAGCAGCTGGACAAGGAAGGCCAGACCTCCCAGGTCGGCGGCCTCGGCTACCTCGGCGAACTGGCGAAAAACACGCCGTCCGTCGCCAACATCAAGGCGTATGCCCAGATCGTCCGCCAGCGGGCCACGCTGCGCCAGTTGATCGGCATCAGCACCGAGATCGCCGACAGCGCCTTCAACCCGGAAGGGCGTACCGCCGAAGAGATCCTTGACGAAGCCGAGCGCCAGATCTTCCAGATCGCCGAGGCCCGCCCGAAAACCGGCGGCCCGGTCGGCGTCAACGAGCTGTTGACCAAGGCCATCGACCGTATCGACACGCTGTTCAACACCGACGCGGCCATCACCGGTATTTCCACCGGTTATGCCGACCTGGACGAGAAAACCAGCGGCCTGCAGCCGTCAGACTTGATCATCGTCGCCGGTCGTCCATCCATGGGTAAGACCACCTTTGCGATGAACCTGGTGGAAAACGCCGTGTTGCGTAGCGACAAGACCGTCCTGGTGTACTCCCTGGAGATGCCAGGTGAATCGCTGATCATGCGGATGCTCTCGTCCCTGGGCCGTATCGATCAGACCAAGGTGCGTTCCGGCCAGCTGGAAGACGACGACTGGCCGCGCCTGACCTCAGCGGTCAACCTGCTCAATGACCGTAAGTTGTTCATCGACGACACCGCGGGCATCAGCCCTTCGGAGATGCGTGCACGTACCCGTCGCCTGGTGCGTGAACACGGTGACATCGCACTGATCATGATCGACTACCTGCAGTTGATGCAGATCCCGGGCTCCAGCGGTGACAGCCGGACCAACGAGATTTCCGAGATCTCCCGGTCCTTGAAAGCCCTGGCCAAGGAATTCAACTGCCCGGTGGTGGCACTGTCCCAGCTCAACCGTTCCCTGGAACAACGTCCCAACAAACGCCCGGTGAACTCCGACTTGCGGGAATCCGGAGCGATCGAGCAGGATGCCGACGTCATCATGTTCGTGTACCGCGACGAGGTGTACCACCCCGAGACCGAGCACAAGGGCATCGCCGAGATCATCATCGGCAAGCAGCGGAACGGCCCCATCGGTTTTATCCGCCTGGCCTTCATCGGTAAGTACACCCGCTTCGAGAACCTCGCGCCGGGCAGCTACAACTTCGACGACGACGAGTAAGGCGGGTTAATCCGCTGGACCAAACAGCCGCCTGATGGCTTCTTCGCTATAGCCGTAGTTCCATCGCAACTCAGTACCGGGGGCGAGGTCTTCGGCGGCAAAAAATGCGGTGAGCCGCAGCCTCACCATGGGTTGTGTGCCAACTTGGGTGTCCACTTCAAAACCTGCCTCGACCACGTTGTAGCCTGCTTTGGCCTGCCTGACCGGCTGGCCTTCTTGGTACTCGAACAGGGTGTTGATCCGCGAGAGTGTGTTGTCGCCTGACAGCACCAGGCTTGGGCTCAGTTGCTTGGACGTTGAGGCACCCCACTGGCCCTTGCGATTCGATACGAACACATCGAACAGATAAGGATCCTCGCGGTTGTCGGCGACGAAGTAGGGCAACAGTTCCCCGCCATATACGCCCAACGCTTCGCCCTTGCGAATATCACGAGTGGTAACAACTGTTGCCTGGCCCAGCAGGCTCGACTCCTCCGGGAATTTTTGGTGGGCTTGGGTAAATGGGATCACTTCAAGCCTGTCGTCATACAGCGCCGCGACTTTCTCAAACCCCTCCCATTGGATAAATGGCATGACCAGGCTCTTGCTAAATCGCTCGCCGGTCCTGAGGGAGGTGCCGATGGACTGGATAAACCGGATACGCATTGGCCGGCCCTCTATATCGCGCAGCGGATAGCGGCCGTTGTTGGCGCGATCAAATACGCGCAGGTAGTTCTGATTGTGCTGGAAGCTTTTGCTCGAACGCATATGGCGCAACTCTCGCGCCGTGTACACCGTTTTGCCTTCGTCCGCTGACTCGTAATCGTTGTCAGACTCGGCCGACACGAATTCTTCGCTGGAACTGGGTGTGCTCTTCAGGTCTGCGCCTGGATGTTCAACGAGGCTGTCTTCTAGCGCCCAGCCACCTTCGGGCTTTTTGCGGATGTAGGGTTGATAGGCCCTGAAACGGCTGCGCGCATCCACCAGGCGCCAGCCCTGGCTGTCAGCCTGTACCTGGTAATGCCGCGCATTTTCCAGCACATAGTAGCGATAGCTGCCATCAGGCAGGATGGGGGTCTGGTAGATGCCATCACTGCGTAGTGACAAACCTTCGGGTGCTGTTGATTCGGCAAACAAGGGGTCAAGCGTGCGCCCTGTTGGAAAGGACGCACTGCGGGTCAGCGTCGCGCGCTTGGCGGCCCGCTTGCGGGCCATCACCTGCAAATTGGTCCTACGGATAGCGTGGCGCAGGCTGGAGGCGCCCGATGGGCGTAGCATGTCATCGAGCTCGTCGGCCGATAGCGTCTGGGCAATAGCGCTGAGCAGGTCGGTCGGTTTGTGCAGCGCCTTGCCTTGCATGTCGCGCAGACAATACTGTTCGCCTTCACGCGTCACCACGTAGCCTGGGCTGGCGTCCTCGGCACCACTGCTGCCCAGCACACGGCCGGTGGTGTTCTTGTCACGTACTTCAATGCGACGTCCTTCGGGCCAGCCGGGCATGTGGCTGAGCGTCGACAGCACCATCACGGGGGTATCGTCGGTGGGCGCGCAATGCAGGTGCAGGCTGCCTCGCGCCCGGCTGGCCCGCGTCTGCTGCACATACTGGTCGGCTTCCCAGAGCTGTTCTGGTGCCAGGCTCTTTTCTCGTTGCAGTGTAAGTTGTTGTTCAGGGCTGAGTACCGCTGCCATTTCCTGCAGGTGGCTGGTGGATGCATCGGGCACGAACCGGCCGATTTGCTGCTCAATGGCCGTGACGGGTGTGTCCAGCGTCAGGGTCAGCCAGGCGAATAGTCGTGCTCGGTGTTGGTGTGCGCTTGTGACCAGGCGCTGCGACAGGTTTTCTACCTTGCTCAGGTAGCCCGCTGGAGAGGGTGGCAGAAGCTCGTTGAATTCTCTGCTGGGCATTTGCTCTTCCAGGTGAAACAACAGCTCTCCCTTTCTGAAGCGTGCCAGTGGCACCTTTATTTCGGTACGCCCTGTGCCATGGCTGACCAGTGTAGTGCCCTGCTCATCGACTACTTTCACGCTGCGACTTGCAGGCCACTCAGGCAATGAGCACACCAAGTGCATCTGAATGTATGGCGAAATGGGCGTTACGGTCGCGCCTTCGGCCCGGGCGATGTCGAAGTCCTGGATTTCCTGATCCAGGTTGAAGCGTTTTAACGTATCGCGCAGCACGGGAGGCGGGCGTAGCCCTTCCTGATGGGCTTGGCGCAAGGTCGTACTGTCCACACCGCTGACCAGCAGGAGCGTTTCCGCCTGGGGCTGGCTGATGTTCGTGGCGTCAGGCCCCAGGCGCTTGATCAGCTTGAGTTCATCCCAGTCATGCGAAGTTTCATGGGCCATGCGCCAGCCGCCAACACCGTTGCTCACTAAGGGCGGGGTATGGGCGTGAGGGTCGCTGGGGTGTTGCAACTGCCACTGCTTACTATGTGGGTCGTGCGTCACCCTGTGCAGGTGATCATCAAGTTTCAGGTAGTGTTGTTGGTCGTGGAGGTAGAGGCCCTGCGCGTCTGCGGGCACGCCGCCCGGCAAAGTTTTGTCCAGATGGCGATAAGGGGTCAGGTCCGGCTTCCATAGGCGTTCTTCTCCCTGGCGCAGCTTGACTTTGACCAGCCTGGCGGTAAAACCGACCGTCTTGACCGCGCCGGCGGTGGCGACGGCCAGCGCGACATTGTCCACCACGTCCATCAAGTCATTGAGTGCCTCGTCGCTATCGCCTCGGCCCCAGGCGGCAAAGCCACTGTAGATAGTGCCGAGCAACTGCGCTGCGCTGACCGCCAATAGCACTTCTCCCACAATCGGGACGAACGAAGCCGCAAAAAAAAGCAGGGATTTGCCGAGGTCGATATAGGATTGCAGGCGTTTTTGTCGGCTGACCACGTCAATATCCGCTGTGGGCACTGCCAATTCGCGGCCGTCCGCTTTTATCTGCTCGATCCTGCGACGTGTTATCGCCAGAAACAAATGGACCTTAATCGGCGTGCAACTGACCGTCAGCTCCAGGCTGATAGGCACGTGTTTGCCGGTGGCGCCTACCGAGATCCAGTCCACCCAGGCAGGCCTTATCTCCAACAACGTTTCCTGGCGTTGCAAGGGCACCCGGCGCTTGAAAAAGGCCAGGTACTCGGGGTTTGTATCCAGGCGCTCTGCCAGTTTGCTTTCCAGGTCATCAAGCGAGGGGTGCAGGCGTATGGGGGCGAGGGGGTCGTCCGGGGTGTAGAGGAGCTGTAGCGTGATGTCGCTCCGGAACTCAATCACCAGTACGTCGGGTAACACAACGTTATCTAGGGTCAGGTGGCTGCACGTCAGGTCCGGATGTTTTCCGTCCTGCGCGAGTACCAGCAGGCAGCCGTATTGAGCTTGCGACAGAATGTTGTGCATAAACGCCAGGTGCAGCGCCACCGTGAATGCATTTTTCGCTTGTTCAACGAAGAGTTTCTGGACCTTGCTGGTCATACGGAGCGAATACGTCGGCCCCAGTACCTGGTCGAGGTGTGCCTGATACAGGCGGCCAATATCCAAGTCACGACAGAGCCCCGCAAACCAGGTAGGCAATATAGGATTGCGCACCCGCGTGCCTTGAATGAACATGTACAGCGCGGAGCCCTTCTCCATGCCGCCATTGTCAGCTTCCGAGGTTTCAAAGTTTTGCAGGGCAGCGTCCAGCAGGGTGTGCTCGGTGGTTCGAGCATGAGTTTTGATTAGCCCAAGTAAATGATGGTGTTTCCATTCGCGTACCAGCAGCGCCGTTTCATCATTCAATAGCCCGCGGAATTTGCGTTTCAGGGCGCTTTTCAAAAGTGGGCGAGCGAAGTCGGCCGGGTTTTTCAGCTGGTTCAGGAAGGTTTTGAGTTCATGCCTTGATCGATTGCTTTCTATCAAGCTGCTGCGCAATGCCTTGCGCACGGTCTCGGGTGCGCGGGTTAGCCACGCAGGTAGTTGAGTTTTGATGAAGCCCGCATGAACTGATAGGGCCGGTGCTGGGGTTCCGTTCATCGCTGTATCCAGGGTGGGGGTCGATATACGGCAGACTACCCATGGATGTATTTGCCAACTGCTAACCCGATAGCGTCTGGCGCCCCGCAAAATCAGGTATAAGACGCCGCTTTCAGGCGCCTCGCGCAAAGCCGACCATTACCGTCGGAATTGGTCAAAATTTGTGCTATATTCCGCGCCCGCGATTTTCCATCTCAACACCGGTCACCGTCATGCAAACAGCCAAGCCGTTATTTGACTATCCCAAGTACTGGGCCGAATGTTTCGGCCCAGCGCCATTCCTGCCGATGAGCAGGGAGGAGATGGATCAGCTTGGCTGGGATTCCTGCGACATCATCATCGTCACCGGTGATGCGTACGTTGACCATCCGTCGTTCGGCATGGCGATCATCGGCCGGCTGCTGGAGTCCCAGGGCTTTCGCGTCGGGATCATTGCCCAGCCGAACTGGCAGTCCAAAGACGACTTCATGAAGCTCGGCGAGCCGAACCTGTTCTTCGGCGTCGCGGCCGGCAACATGGACTCGATGATCAACCGCTACACCGCCGACAAGAAAATCCGTTCCGACGACGCCTACACCCCTGGCGGCATGGCCGGCAAACGCCCGGACCGCGCCAGCCTGGTGTACAGCCAGCGTTGCAAGGAAGCCTACAAGAACGTGCCGATCGTACTCGGCGGCATCGAAGCCTCCTTGCGTCGCATCGCCCACTACGACTACTGGCAGGACCGCGTGCGCAACTCGATCCTGATCGACGCCACCGCCGACATCCTGCTGTACGGCAACGCCGAGCGTGCGATTGTCGAGGTTGCCCAGCGCCTGTCGTGGGGCCACAAGATCGAAGACATTACCGACGTGCGCGGCACCGCGTTCATTCGCCGTGACACGCCAGTGGGCTGGTACGAAGTGGACTCCACGCGTATCGACCGTCCGGGCAAGATCGACAAGATCATCAACCCCTACGTGAATACCCAGGACACCCAGGCCTGCGCCATCGAGCAGGAAAAAGGTCCGGTGGATGACCCAGAAGAGGCCAAGGTCGTACAGATCCTGGCCAGCCCGCGCATGACCCGCGACAAGACCGTGATCCGCCTGCCGTCGGTGGAAAAGGTCCGTGGCGACGCGGTGCTCTACGCCCACGCCAACCGCGTGTTGCACCTGGAAACCAACCCAGGCAACGCCCGTGCCCTGGTGCAGAAGCACGGTGAAGTGGACGTGTGGTTCAACCCGCCGCCCATTCCCATGACCACCGAAGAAATGGACTACGTGTTCGGCATGCCTTACGCCCGCGTCCCGCACCCGGCGTATGGCAAGGAAAAGATCCCGGCCTACGACATGATCCGTTTCTCGGTGAACATCATGCGTGGCTGCTTCGGCGGCTGCACCTTCTGCTCGATCACCGAGCACGAAGGCCGCATCATCCAGAACCGCTCCGAAGAGTCGATCATCCGCGAGATCGAAGAGATCCGCGACAAAGTGCCAGGCTTTACCGGCGTGATCTCCGACCTCGGCGGCCCTACCGCGAACATGTACCGCATCGCCTGCAAGAGCCCGGAAATCGAATCCGCGTGCCGTAAGCCGTCGTGCGTGTTCCCCGGCATCTGCCCGAACCTGAACACCGATCACTCGTCGTTGATCCAGCTGTACCGCAGCGCCCGTGCGTTGCCGGGCGTGAAGAAAATCCTGATCGCCTCCGGCCTGCGTTATGACCTGGCCGTCGAGTCGCCGGAGTATGTGAAAGAGCTGGTCACCCACCACGTCGGTGGCTACCTCAAGATCGCCCCGGAACACACCGAGGAAGGTCCGCTCAACCAGATGATGAAGCCGGGCATTGGCAGCTATGACAAGTTCAAGCGCATGTTCGAGAAGTACACCAAGGAAGCGGGCAAGGAGCAGTACCTGATTCCTTACTTCATCGCCGCCCACCCCGGTACCACCGATGAAGACATGATGAACCTGGCCCTGTGGCTCAAGGGTAACGGCTTCCGTGCCGACCAGGTGCAGGCGTTCTACCCGTCGCCGATGGCCACCGCCACCGCGATGTACCACTCGGGTAAGAACCCGCTGCGCAAGGTCACCTACAAGAGCGACGCGGTGACCATCGTCAAGAGCGAAGACCAGCGCCGTCTGCACAAGGCCTTCCTGCGCTACCACGACCCGAAAGGCTGGCCGATGCTGCGTGAAGCGCTGACTCGCATGGGCCGTGCCGACCTGATCGGGCCGGGCAAGGACCAACTGATCCCGCTGCACCAGCCGAGCACCGACAGCTACCAGAGCGCCCGTCGCAAGAACTCGACGCCGGCTGGCAGCCATAAGGTCGCGAAAGAAACCACCACCAAGATCCTCACCCAGCACACCGGCCTGCCGCCACGTGGCAGCGACGGCAGCAACCCGTGGGACAAGCGCGAGCAAGCCAAGGCCGCCGCCCAGGCGCGCAACAAGCAAGCCGCCAAGGAACGCAGCGATGCGGCCAAGGGCAAGGGCGGCAAGCCTGCGCGCAAGCCGGTGGTGCCGCGTTGATCGCAGCCTGAACATGCAAAACGCCAGCCTCGTGCTGGCGTTTTGCTTTCTAGGCGCTGGGTGGGCGGTTTGTTAAGGTGGCGCCCATTCAGTTCAAGGAAGAAAAACATGGCTAACCCCCTGGCCGGCATCGGCATGGACTCCAACCGCTCCCAATTCATGGCGCGCCAGCGCATCGAAAGCCAGATCAACCTGCCGCGCCTGTTTGCAGCCATCGACGCCGATCCCGCCATCGTCGGCGCGGGTGTCGTGTACATCGACGCCGATTTCAACGTGGTGACCCTGCGCGAATTCCAACCCATCTGCAGCATCGCGCCCAAGCGGTTGATCCTGCGTGAGGCGCAGAAGTACATCGCACCCACGCAATTCGCCCAGCAGGTGCAAGACAACCCGCGCGAATCGCGATTAGTGGGCGAAGCGGTCAATACCACCTTGTCATGTGCTGGAGCGGTGATCGGATGGATTGTGGTGCTCAGTGGTTCGGTCGCGGTTCCGTTTTCGGCGGGGGCCAGTTCGGTGGTCGTGGCACTCGGCTACACCGCCGCCGCCGCCAGTTCAGTGCAATGTTTCGCCAGCGGCTATCGCACCGTCAATGAAGTCCGCAACCCTGCCAAGAATGATCAGCTCGACAGCGAAGAGTGGTACCAATACACCATGATTGCGCTGGATGCCGCCTCGTTGGTCGGGGTAGGTGCATCGTCGCTGGCGACGCTCAAACTGGTCCGGCTGAACAAAGCGACCACCGGGAAAAGTGTGAGAGAGGTGCTCCGTGGCTTGAACCGTCAGGAGCGTGCCAAACTCACAAAGGAGCTATTGAGCATCAACGATCCGCGCCTGACGTCGAAGATGATCAAGTTGAAGCAACTGTCGGGTGAGCTGCCAAAACGGTTTACGCCCACCGAGGTCAAGCACGCGACTGTGACGCAAATCAAGGATGCCTTGGGCGCTGCCATCGGTTTCACCGGCAGCGCGGTTTCGGGGAACGTGCGCACGATTGCTGTGGGGTTGTATGAGGAAGCCGAGCAATGAGTGAATTTCCCAGTATCCGCAGCTTTCTATCGGCCTATTTTCCGGTGTTCATGGGGGCGATATTCGCCTCCATTTTTACCTTGGTATTTGCGGTGCCGCAGTTTTTCGACAGTTATTTACCCGGCCTTTCCATGGAGGACAACGCCAAGTATTCCTTCTTGGGAGGCATAGCACTTACCTTGGTCGTTGTGCATTGCAACTTCATGATTGCCCGTGGACATCCGCAGTGGGTATGGCCACTGGTAGGGCTACTGGGGCTCTGTTTTCTGGGTGTATTGCCCACCTTCAGTGATCAGCCGCACCGGTTCATGTTTGGCTTGGGCTTGCTGTTCCCGTTAATCGGGCTGCTACTGCTCAACAGCCAGCGCCACCGCGAAATGCGCCAGAAGCTGCACAAAGTGCGCCTCCTGCGTGAAGCCGTGATTGCCCGCCACAAATCCCTGTGATTGGGTAGATTCCCCACCCACCTTCACACCGACGCCACAAATATGTGCGTCACTTGCACCATGGCACCGCCGTTGGCGCTGTTTTGGTGCTGTACTGCACCGGGTCTTACGATAAAGCGCAATGACCGCCGCTCTGGCATAAGTCTTGCGCGCTTTGTTTCCATGCCCTGGCTCGCAGGAGGCCGCCGTGTCGATTCATGTCGCGTTGCACCACGTTACGCATTACCGCTACGACCGCGCTGTCGAACTCGGCCCACAGATCGTGCGCTTGCGCCCGGCGGCCCATAGCCGCACGCGGATTCTGTCCTATGCGCTGAAAGTGCTGCCCGAGCAGCATTTCATCAACTGGCAGCAGGACCCCCAGGGCAATTACCTGGCGCGGTTGGTGTTCCCGGAAAAGACTGACGAGCTGCGCATCGAAGTCGACCTGGTCGCTGAGATGGCCGTATTCAACCCCTTCGACTTTTTCCTCGAACCCTACGCCGAGAAAATTCCCTTCAGCTACGCCGCCGATGAGCAGCGCGAGCTGGCGCCGTACCTGGAAACCTTGCCACTGACGCCCCGGTTCGCCGCGTACCTGGCGGGTATCGACCGCACGCCGCTGCCGGCCGTGGACTTTCTGGTGGGCCTCAACCAGCGCCTGGCGGCTGATATCGGCTACTTGATTCGCATGGAACCGGGTGTGCAAACGCCTGAGTTCACTCTGGAAAACGCCTCCGGCTCGTGTCGCGACTCGGCTTGGTTGCTGGTGCAGATCCTGCGTAACCTGGGGTTGGCAGCACGTTTCGTCTCCGGTTACCTGATCCAACTCACCGCCGATGTAAAAGCCCTCGACGGGCCCTCCGGCACCGAAGTGGACTTCACCGACCTGCACGCCTGGTGCGAAGTGTATTTGCCTGGCGCCGGCTGGATCGGCCTGGACGCTACCTCTGGGTTGTTCGCCGGTGAAGGCCATATCCCGTTGGCGTGTAGTCCCGATCCATCGTCCGCCGCACCGATCAGTGGGCTGGTGGAACCTTGCGAGTGTGAATTCACCCACGAAATGTCGGTTGAGCGGATCTGGGAGGCGCCGCGCGTCACCAAGCCCTACACCGAAGAACAATGGCTGGCGATCCAGGCCTTGGGTCGTCAGATTGATGGTGACCTGCTCAAGGACGACGTACGCCTGACCATGGGCGGCGAACCCACCTTCGTCTCCATCGACGATCCCGACGGCGCCGAATGGAACACCGCCGCGCTCGGGCCGGACAAACGTCGGCTCTCCGCCGAGTTGTTCCAGCGCATGCGCAAGCATTACGCGCCCAAGGGCCTGGTGCATTTCGGCCAGGGCAAGTGGTACCCCGGCGAGCAATTGCCGCGTTGGTCGCTCAATTGCTACTGGCGGCGCGATGGTGTGCCGATCTGGCACAACAGCGCGTTGATTGCCGATGAGCAGGAGGACTACGGCGCGGACGGTGCGCTGGCCGGGCGTTTCCTGGCCAGCGTCGCAGAGCGCCTCAAGTTACCGGCGCGTTTTGTGTTCCCGGCCTTCGAGGATAATTTCTACTACCTGTGGCGCGAAGGCGCGCTGCCGCAGAACGTCACCGCCCAGGACCCGCGCCTCAGCGACGACTTGGAGCGCGAACGCCTGCGCAAGGTGTTCAGCCAGGGCCTGGATAAAGTCATCGGCCAAGTGCTGCCGTTGGCGCGCACGGCGGCCAATGACCGTTGGCAAAGTGGGCGCTGGTACCTGCGTGACAACCACTGCCGCCTGGTGCCGGGGGATTCGCCGCTGGGTTATCGCCTGCCATTGGCCTCGCAGCCGTGGGTGACGGCGGCGGAGTACCCCTTTGTGCACCCGACTGACCCGAACCAGGATCAGCCGGAGCTGCCGTCCGCTGCGCAACTGCAAAACCACGATGAGCCCGCGCCGAGCGATGAGCGTGTGCCCCAGGTGGACGAGTCCGCCGACTGGCTGACTCGCACCGCCCTGTGCGCCGAAGCGCGGGAAGGGCGCCTCTATCTGTTCATGCCGCCCCTGGAGCGTGTTGAAGACTATCTGGAGCTGGTGGCCGCCATCGAAGCCACCGCCGAGGAGCTGCATTGCCCGGTATTGCTGGAAGGCTATGAACCACCCGCCGATACACGCCTGAGCAACTTCCGCGTGACGCCGGACCCAGGTGTGATCGAGGTCAACGTGCAGCCGTCCGCCACTTGGGACGAATTGGTGGAACGCACCGAATTCCTCTACGAAGAGGCGCGGCAAACGCGATTGACCACCGAGAAATTCATGATCGACGGGCGCCACACCGGCACCGGCGGCGGAAACCACTTCGTGTTGGGCGGCGCGACGCCCAAGGACTCACCGTTCCTGCGCCGACCCGATCTGCTGCGCAGTCTGATCAGCTACTGGCACAACCACCCCTCGCTTTCCTACTTGTTTTCCGGCTTGTTCATCGGCCCGACTTCCCAGGCTCCACGGGTGGACGAGGCGCGCAACGACGCGTTGTACGAGCTGGAAATCGCCTTCGCACAAATGCCAGAGCCCGGCGAAGAATGCCCGCCGTGGTTGGTGGACCGTCTGCTGCGCAACCTGCTGATCGACGTGACGGGCAACACCCATCGCGCCGAATTCTGCATCGACAAACTCTACTCGCCGGACGGCGCCACCGGCCGCCTCGGCCTGCTGGAACTGCGCGCGTTTGAAATGCCGCCCCATGCGCGCATGAGCCTGACCCAGCAGTTGCTACTACGGGCGCTGGTCGCGCGTTTCTGGCGCGAACCCTACGCGCCGCCAAAGCTGGCGCGCTGGGGCACCGAGCTGCACGACCGTTTCCTGTTGCCGCATTTCATCGAGCAAGATTTTGCCGACGTGATCGTCGAACTCAACGCCGCTGGCTACCCGCTGCGCGCCGAGTGGTTTGCCGCGCACCTGGAATTCCGTTTCCCCAAAGTGGGTGACTACGCCGTCAGCGGGATCGAATTGGAGCTGCGCCAGGCCCTGGAACCTTGGCACGTACTGGGCGAAGAGGGTGCAGTGGGCGGCACGGTGCGTTACGTGGATTCGTCCCTTGAGCGTCTGCAAGTCAAATTGACCGGGCTGCCACCGCAACGCTACTTGCTGACCTGCAACGGCATCCCGGTGCCGCTGCAAGCCACCGGGCGAGTCGGTGAGTTCGTCGCCGGCGTGCGTTACCGCGCCTGGCAACCGGCCAACTGCCTGCAACCGACCATCCCGGTGCATGCGCCGCTGGTGTTCGACCTGCTGGACACCTGGATGCAGCGTTCGCTGGGCGGCTGCCAGTACCATGTCGCCCATCCGGGCGGGCGCAATTACGACAGCTTGCCGGTGAATGCCAATGAGGCAGAGAGCCGGCGCATGGCGCGGTTTTTCCGGTTGGGGCATAGCCCAGGGAAGCTCGACGTGCCGAGCGTGATCGTGAACGATGAACTGCCGATGACCCTGGATCTGCGCCGCTTCCCCCATAAAAATGACTGAACGCGATCCCTCTGTGGACGCCAGCTTTTGTGGTGAGCGAGCTTGCCTCGCGCGGGGCAAGCCCGCTCACCACAAAAGCCGGGGCCTACAGGGGATTTGCAGTGTTTGTTGAGTTAACCTGAGCCCCCTTGCCTCTGCCGAGCGTTCCATGTCCGACTTGCTCGACCGTTACCCGCTGACCGCGGGCACTTATCACGAACTGCTGGATGACAGCGGCGCAGTGCGTGCCCATTGGCGGCGCTTGCTGGATCACCTGCAACGCAGCACGCCTGCGCAACTGGCCCAGCGCCAGGCGCTGTTGACCCGGCAGATCCAGGAAAACGGCGTGACCTATAACGTCTACGCCGACCCCAAGGGCGCCGACCGCCCGTGGGAGCTGGATTTGCTGCCCCATGTGCTGGCGGCTGATGAATGGCAGCACTTGTCGGCGGGTATCGCCCAGCGTGCGCGCCTGCTCAATGCGGTGCTGGCGGATCTGTACGGCCCGCAGCGGCTGATCAAGGAAGGCTTGCTGCCAGCGGAGCTGGTGTTCGGGCATAACAACTTCCTGTGGCCGTGCCAGGGCATCCAGCCGCCGGACGGTGCGTT
Organism: Pseudomonas sp. IPO3749; assembly: GCF_013386605.1. Lineage (NCBI taxonomy): Bacteria > Pseudomonadati > Pseudomonadota > Gammaproteobacteria > Pseudomonadales > Pseudomonadaceae > Pseudomonas > Pseudomonas sp. IPO3749. Next base: position 49,568 of record NZ_JACARN010000061.1, read on the forward strand.
CCTGCACCTGTACGCCGTGGACCTGGCGCGCACGCCGGACGGCCGCTGGTGGGTCACCGCCGACCGTACCCAGGCCCCATCCGGTGCCGGCTATGCGCTGGAAAACCGCACCATCGTGTCCCGCGCCTTCCCGGATCTTTACCGTGACCTGCAGGTGCAGCACCTCACCGGTTTCTTTCGCACCTTGCAGGAAACCCTGGCCCGCCAAGCGCCCGGTGATGACCAGCCGCCGCTGATCGTGCTGCTCACGCCCGGCCGGTTCAACGAAAGTTACTTCGAACACCTCTACCTCGCCCGCCAGCTCGGCTACCCGCTGGTGGAGGGTGGCGACCTCACCGTGCGCGACAGCACCGTGTTCCTGAAAACCCTCAGTGGCCTGCGCCGGGTGCACGCGATCATGCGTCGCCTCGACGATGATTTCTGCGACCCGCTGGAGCTGCGCACCGACTCGGCCCTCGGCGTGCCGGGTTTGCTGGATGCCGTGCGCCAAGGCAACGTGCTGGTGGCCAATGCCCTGGGCAGCGGCGTGCTGGAATCTCCGGGTTTGCTGGGCTTTCTGCCGAAGATCAACGAATTCCTGTTTGGTGAAAAACTGATTCTGCCGTCCATTGCCACCTGGTGGTGCGGTGAGGCGCCGGTGCTGGCCGAAGCGCTGGAGAAACTGCCGGAGTTGCTGATCAAACCGGCGTTTCCGTCGCAGAGTTTTGCGCCGGTGTTCGGCCGCGACCTCAACGACGAACAACGCCAGGCCCTGGCTGAGCGCATGCGCGCGCGGCCTTACGCCTACGTTGCCCAGGAGCTGGCCCAATTGTCCCAGGCGCCGGTGTGGCACACCGTGGATGACCACCTGCAACACCGCGCCATCGGCATGCGCGTGTACGCCGTGGCCAGCGAAGAGGGTTACCGCGTACTCCCCGGAGGCCTGACGCGAGTGGCCGCCGAGGCCGACGCCGAAGTGGTGTCGATGCAACGCGGCGGTGCGAGCAAGGACACCTGGGTGCTTGGCGAGCGTGCGCCGGGTAATGAGCAGTGGCGCGCGCAACGCACGATTGGCGCCCATGACCTGGTGCGCCGCGATCCTTATCTGCCGTCCCGCGTGGTGGAAAACCTGTTCTGGTTCGGTCGTTACTGCGAGCGCTGCGACGACAGCGCGCGCTGGCTGCGTATCGTGCTGGCGCGTTATGTGGACGGTGACGACCCGTTGGCGTTGCAGGCGGCCGTCGAGCTGGGCGAAAACCTGCGCCTGCTGCCGGAGGAGGGCGAATTGCCCGAACGCCTGCTGGCGGCGCTGCTCGGTGATGACTGGCCGTCGAGCCTGCGCGCCAACCTGCAACGCTTGCAGTGGGCGGCGTCGCAAGTGCGCGGCAAGTTGTCCCGGGAAAACTGGCAGGCCCTTGTGGAGCTGCAGCGCGAAGCCATGGAGCTGGAAAGCGAATCGCCGGATTTTGGCGAGTTGCTGGATTTCCTCAATCGCCTGGTGATGTCGTTGGCGGCGTTGTCCGGGTTTGCCCTGGACGACATGACCCGCGATGAAGGCTGGCGCTTTTTGATGATGGGCCGGCGTATCGAGCGCCTGCAATTCTTGAGCAGTAGCCTGGCGGCGTTCCTGCGCGGTGTGGCGGTGTTCGATCAGGCCGGTTTGGAGTGGTTGCTGGAACTGGGCAACAGCAGCATCACCTACCGTTCGCGCTACCTCGCGGTGCCGCAGTTGATCCCGGTGCTCGATTTGCTGCTGCTGGACGAGCAGAACCCGCACGCAGTGTTGTTCCAACTCAAGCTGGTGAGCCGCACCCTGCGTCGCCTCAACGATGACTTTGGTGTGCCTCGGGAAACCGGCCTGGGCCCCTTGGTGGAGCGCCTGGCGCGATTCGACCTGGGTTGCCTGGAGAACCCGTTGTTCGGCGAATCCAGCGTACGTGCCGCGCTGGATGGCCTGGCCGACCTGCTGCAAGCGGTGGCCGATGAGAGTGGGCAAGTGTCGGATCGTCTGGCCTTGCGTCACTTTGCCCATGTGGATGATGTCAGCCAGCAAACGGTGTCGGTGTGATGAGTGCGCGCTACCAGATTTTCCACGATACCCACTACCACTACGACAGCCCGGTGTCCCTGGCCCAGCAGCTCGCGCACCTGTGGCCACGGCCGTGCGCCTGGCAGCGCTGCAGCCTGCAGCAACTGGATATCAGCCCGGAACCGACCTCGCGCCGCGATGAGCTGGACGTGTTTGGCAACCCGATCACGCGCCTGGCATTCGAGCGGCCCCATGATGAATTGCTGGTGAATGCCGGGCTGACCGTGGAAGTACTGGCGCGGCCTGCGCTGGACTTCCAGCTGTCGCCCGCCTGGGACCAGACCCGCGACAGCCTGACCTACAGCAGCCAGCCGATGTCCGATGCGCTGATCGAAGCCTGCCGCTACCGTTTCGAATCGCCCTACGTGCACTTGAAGAAAACCTTCGTCGAATTCTCCGAAAGCTGTTTTCCTCCTGGCAAACCCTTGCTGCTGGGCGTGCAGGCGCTGATGGAAAAGATCTTCAGCGAATTCACCTTCGATGCCGAGGCCACCCAGGTCGCCACGCCGCTGGTGGAAGTGCTGGAGCGCCGCCGCGGCGTGTGCCAGGACTTCGCCCACCTGATGCTCGCCTGCCTGCGCTCGCGGGGCCTGGCGGCACGCTATATCAGCGGCTACCTGCTCACCCAGCCACCGCCCGGCCAGCCACGGCTGATCGGCGCCGATGCATCCCACGCGTGGGTCTCGGTGTATTGCCCGGTCTCAGGCTGGGTGGATTTTGATCCGACGAACAATGTGCAGCCGGCGCTGGAGCACATCACCCTGGCCTGGGGCCGGGATTTTTCCGATGTGTCGCCGTTGCGAGGGGTGATTCTGGGGGGAGGGAGCCATGACCCGGAGGTGCGGGTGACGGTGATGCCGCTGGAATAACAGTTGATTGTGCCGAGCCGGGCAGGCCGGCTCAGCACAAAGGAATTTATTCAGCCGGATCTTTTGGTGTTTCGGTCTCGTCGCTCGTTTCTTCACCATCAACATCGGCGTTCAGCCCATTGGCCTCTTCATCTGCAGCGGCTTTCTTGCGTTGCAGTTTTTCCTCTTTCTTCTGCTCCTTGGCCAAGTCTCTCTGACGTTTGGCGAAGGAGTAATTAGGTTTGGCCATGGGCGATCCTCTAGGGTCGAAGGTGAGGGTGGCGGCGCGCAGCTGCCTTGGGACGACATGGTAGCAGCTTCAGGGTGCGCTTGGCCTTCACTTACCGCAGGCGTAGGCGGCCAGCAGGCCGTTGAACAGTTGGTTGAGGTGCATGGCGCGGACTCCGATGGGTGATGAGCCGATCATAGCCAGGGGGTTGTACTTTGGCTGGTAGATTGTGTTGATAAGTCTGATAGCCTAAAGTTGTATACAATCTGTTGATTCAGATCATAAGAATTCCTGCCTGGTTCAGGCACCCTTGTCGCAATACGCGTTTTCTAAACCCTGCCTTGGAGATTCACATGTTTGCCAAACTCGTTGCTGTTTCCCTGCTGACTCTGGCGAGCGGCCAGTTGCTTGCTGCAGAGTGCAAGGTCACTGTCGACTCCACCGACCAAATGTCCTTCAACACCAAAGCCATTGAAATCGACAAAAGCTGCAAGACGTTCACCGTCGAGCTGACCCACTCCGGCAACCTGCCGAAAAACGTCATGGGTCACAACTGGGTGCTGACCAGCGCCGCCAACATGCAGCCGGTTGCTACCGACGGCATGGCCGCGGGCATCGACAAGGACTACCTGAAGCCGGGTGACGACCGCATCATCGCCCACACCAAGATCATCGGTGCCGGCGAGAAAGACTCGGTGACCTTCGACGTGTCGAAGCTGGCCGCCGGGACTGATTACGCATTCTTCTGCTCGTTCCCAGGCCACATCTCGATGATGAAAGGCACTGTGACTGTTAAGTAAGACCGCGTTATCGTTCTTCGCGAGCAAGCCCGCTCCCACATTCGACCGCGTTCCCATGTTGGAAAACGGTCAAGTGTGGGAGCGGGCTTGCTCGCGAAGGCGGTCTAAAAAATCAACACAAACCTACAGGGTTCACCTCACGGCGCAAACGGCATGACCCGCTTGTGCTCGGTTTTGCGATACGTGTCGCAAATGATCCTGAACGCTTCCTCACGCACCGGCTCGCCGTGCAGGAACGCATCGATCTCGGCATAGGTCACGCCATGTGACGCTTCGTCCGGCTTGCCCGGCGACAGGTCTTCCAGGTCCGCCGTAGGCACTTTTTCCACCAACGATTCCGGCGCCCCGAAGTGCCGCGCAATCGCACGTACCTGGTTTTTCACCAGCCCGCTCAACGGTGCCAGGTCGCACGCGCCGTCACCGAACTTGGTGAAAAAGCCCATCACCGCTTCCGCCGCATGGTCGGTGCCGATCACCAGGCCACCGGCTGCGCCCGCGATGGTGTACTGCGCCACCATGCGCATGCGCGCCTTGGTGTTGCCCAGCACGAAATCGCGAGACACCGCGGCCTTGCCTTCAAACGCCGCCACTTCATTGGCCAGGGCTTTGACGGCCGGGCCGATGTTCACGGTGTGGCGCTCGTCCGGCTCGATAAAGTCTACTGACGCAGTGGCATCGATTTCGTCGAACTGGGTTTCGTAAGGCAAGCGCACGGCGATAAAGCGGTAAGCGTCATCCCCGGTGCTGGCGCGTAGCTCCTGCATCGCGCGTTGGGCCAAGAGGCCTGCGGTCAGGGAGTCAACGCCACCGCTGATGCCCAGCACCAGCGTCTTGAGCCCGGAATTGCGCAGGCAGTCTTGGATAAAGGTCACGCGGCGGGCAACCTCGGCCTCAAGGGCGGCCTGGTCGTGGAACGGCGCTTGGACCTTGAGCTGTTCAGCAATCTCACGCTGTACGGCTTGCATGATTCACTCCTTGCTAGAGATGGCAGGTACTTTGAAAACATGACGCAAATAGGCGACGAAATTCGGATCGGTGCAGTGGGTCTTGCCCGCTTCATCGGAGATCTTCGCGACGGGCTGGCCATTGCAGGCGGTCATTTTAAGCACGATGCTCATCGGTTCCACACCTGGAATGTCGCAGGTCAGGTTGGTGCCGATACCGAAGCTCACATTAATGCGACCGCGCAGCGCACGGAAAATCTCCAGGGCCTTGGGCAGTGACAGGCTGTCGGAGAACACCAACGTCTTGCTCATCGGCTCGATGCCGAGTTTGTGGTAGTGGGCGATGGCTTTTTCTGCCCATTGCACGGGATCGCCGGAGTCATGGCGCAGGCCGTCGAACAGCTTGGCGAAATACAGGTCGAAGTCGCCCAGGAACGCGTCGGTGGTGATGCAATCGGTCAGGGCGATGCCCAGCAGGCCACGGTATTCGCGGACCCAGCAGTCGAGTGCTGCGATCTGGCTGTCGATCAGGCGCGGGCCCAATTGCTGGTGGGCCATGATCCATTCGTGGGCCATGGTGCCCAGCGGTTTCATGTCCAACTCGCGGGCCAGGTGCACGTTGCTGGTGCCGACAAAACGGCCGGGGAAGTCGTGCTTGAGCACGCTGACCACTTCTTCCTGCACCCGGTACGAGAAGCGCCGGCGCGTGCCGAAGTCGGCCACTTGCAGCTCCGACAGTTCATCGCTGCTGGCATTGGCGGTCAGCCAGTCGAACTTGCGGTACAGCTGCTCGCGGGCCTGTTCGAGGATCACGGTCTGGTAGCGGTAGCGGTTACGCACTTCGCTGACGATGGCCAGCATCGGCACTTCAAACAGGATCACATGCAGCCACGGCCCGCGCAGGCGGATGAACAGTTCGCCGTTCTCGATACCGGTCTGCACATAGCGCAGGTTGAAGCGGAACAGCCCGAGAAAGCGCAAAAAGTCCGGCTTCATGAAGCTGATGCGTTCCAGGAAACCCAACTGGTCGGGGCTCAGGCTCAGCTCGGCGAGGCGTTCGATCTGGTAGCGGATCTCCGCCAGGTACGGGCGCAGGTCTTCGCTGTTACGGCAACGGAACTCCCATTCAACTTCCACGTTGGGGTAGTTGTGCAGCACCGCCTGCATCATGGTCAGCTTGTAGAAGTCGGTGTCGAGCAAGTTCTGCACGATGCGATCGGCAAACACACTCTCGCTCATAACGGGAATCTCCAGACGGGTCGGCGATGGGCGCCGGCCTTTACGCACAATTAAGGAAGGGGGCTAGTGGCGCATAGACGTGGGTCGGTTTGCCAGTGTTTTTTCAGTCGGCATCCACCTGCTCCATCATCCACTTCACAAAATCGCGCACCTTGGGCACCTCCGCCGAATGCTCGGGGTAGGCCAGGTAATAGGCATCCTGGCTCGGCATTGCATGCTGCCAGGGGATCACCAGCTTGCCGTCGGCCAGTTCCTCTTCCACCAGGAATCGCGGTAGCAGCGCCACACCACAGCCGACTTGGGCTGCACGAATGCACATATAAAAGGTGTCGAAACGCGGCCCATGATAGCTGTGCTCGGTCTGGTAGCCCTGGCTGGCGAACCAGTCATGCCAGCCCTGGGGGCGTGAGGCGTTTTGCAGCAGCACCAGGTTGCTCAGTTGCGTGGGGTCGGTGAAGGGCTGCGCTGGCAAGCTCTCGGGTGCGCACACCGGTACAAGCTCTTCGCTGAACAGCTTCAGGCTCTCGGTGCCGGGGCGTGAACCCTGGCCGAAGTAGAACGCCATGTCGGCCTTGCCTTGCAGCAACTCATCCGGCTCTTGCTCGTTGCACAGGTCCAAGTGGATCTGCGGATGACGCAGCCGCCAGCCCTTGAGGCGCGGCACCAGCCAGCGCGCGCCGAAGGTGTAGGGCGTGGAGACGCGCAGCACTTCGGTTTCGCCGCCGTAGGAGCGCAGGTAGTGGGTGGACATCTCCACCTGCGTGAGGATCTTGCGTACTTCCACCAGGTACAAATCACCCGCCGGGGTCATCTGCAAGCGCCGGCGTACGCGGCGGAACAGCAAGTGCTGCAGCAACTCTTCCAACTGTGCCACCTGCTTGCTCACCGCGCTCTGCGTGAGGTTCAGTTCCTCGGCGGCGCGGGTGAAGCTCAGGTGGCGGGTGGCGGCTTCGAAGCACTGCAGGGCGGTGATCGAGGGCAAATGTCTTTTGTTCAGCACGGCGTGCCTCTTTTTATGCTTTGCATGAATAAACGGAATGATATCTCGCCTAATCGTCGTTTGTTGGCAAGTCTTGGGCCAGCTACAAATAAGGCCTGGATCGCCGTGTCGGTGGCGGCGCAATTTTTCTGTTTGTAGATTGAAGGAGTGACCCATGGTTGCCGCATTGCTTGATCGTCTCGGGGTAAACCCGGCGCTGTACCAGTCGGGCAAGCAGCCCGTGCATTCGCCGATCGATGGCAGCCGTATCGGCAGTGTGCACTGGGAAGGTGCCGCCGAGGTGGAGCAACAGGTCAGTCGCGCCGAGCATGCATTCGAAGCCTGGCGCAAAGTGCCGGCCCCGCGCCGTGGCGAACTGGTGCGCCAGTTCGGTGACGTGTTGCGCGAATACAAGGCCGACCTGGGCGAGCTGGTGTCTTGGGAAGCCGGCAAGATCACCCAGGAAGGCCTGGGCGAAGTGCAGGAAATGATCGACATCTGCGACTTCGCCGTTGGCCTGTCGCGCCAGTTGTACGGCTTGACCATCGCCTCCGAACGCCCAGGCCACCACATGCGTGAAACCTGGCATCCACTGGGCGTGGTCGGTGTGATCAGCGCGTTCAACTTCCCGGTCGCCGTGTGGGCGTGGAACACCACCCTGGCGCTGGTGTGCGGTAACGCCGTGATCTGGAAGCCCTCGGAAAAAACCCCACTCACCGCCCTGGCCTGCCAGGCATTGTTCGAGCGCGTGCTGAAAAAATTCGACGGCGCCCCGGAATACCTGAGCCAAGTGATCATCGGCGGCCGCGATGCCGGTGCTGCACTGGTGGACGACCCGCGTGTCGCCCTGATCAGTGCCACCGGCAGCACCCGCATGGGTCGTGAAGTGGCGCCGAAAGTCGCCGCGCGTTTTGCCCGCAGCATCCTGGAGCTGGGCGGCAACAACGCGATGATCCTCGGCCCAAGTGCCGACCTGGACATGGCCGTGCGCGCCATCCTGTTCAGCGCCGTCGGCACTGCCGGCCAACGGTGCACCACCCTGCGTCGGCTGATCGCCCATGAGTCGGTGAAAGAAGAAATCGTCACCCGCCTCAAGGCCGCCTATTCCAAAGTGCGCATCGGCCACCCGCTGGAAGGCAACCTGATCGGCCCGCTGATCGACAAGCACGGCTTCGACAACATGCAGGACGCCCTGGAGCAAGCCCTGAGCGAAGGCGGCAAGGTGTTCGGCGGCAAGCGCCAGCTGGAAGACACGTTTCCGAATGCCTACTACGTATCGCCAGCGATTGTGGAAATGCCCGAGCAAAGCGACGTGGTGTGCACCGAGACGTTCGCCCCGATCCTCTATGTGATCGGCTACAACGACTTCAACGAAGCCCTGCGCCTGAACAACGCCGTGCCTCAAGGCCTGTCGTCGTGCATCTTCACCACCGACGTGCGAGAAGCCGAGCAGTTCATGTCGGCGGTAGGCAGCGACTGCGGCATTGCCAACGTCAACATCGGCCCGAGCGGCGCGGAAATCGGCGGCGCGTTTGGCGGCGAGAAAGAGACCGGCGGCGGGCGTGAGTCGGGTTCAGATGCGTGGCGCGGGTACATGCGTCGCCAGACCAATACGGTGAACTACTCGCTGGAGTTGCCGCTGGCACAGGGCATTACCTTCGACTGATTCCTCAAGTCGAAGCGCGGTCAATGTGGGAGCTGGCTTGCCTGCGATAGCATCACCATGGGGTACCTGATACACCGAGGTGCCTGCATCGCAGGCAAGTCGAATCGTCGCACCGCAGCTCCCACATTTGATTGGGTTTGCAATTCAAAATAACAGTTGTTTGTTAGGTTTCATCCCGGAGTCTGGCAATGGCACTACGCGAAACATGTTTATGGGAGCACCTCACCCCTGGCCGGCCGGATCGTGCGGCGCTCAAGGGTGAGGTCAAGGTCGATGTGTGTGTGATCGGTGCCGGGATCACGGGCCTTTCGGCAGCCATTCATTTGCTGGAACAAGGCAAAAGCGTCGCCGTGCTGGAGGCCCATCGCACCGGTCATGGTGGTTCGGGGCGTAACGTGGGGCTGGTCAACGCCGGCATGTGGATCCCGCCGGACGAGATCGAAGCCGGTTTCGGCGAAGCGGTGGGCAGCCAGCTCAACCGCATGTTGGGTGCGGCGCCGTCCCTGGTGTTCAGCCTGATCGATAAATACACCATCGATTGCCAATTACGCCGTGAAGGCACCTTGCACATGGCGCACAACGCCCGTGGCGAGGCGGATTTGCGCAGTCGTGAAGCCCAATGGAAGCGCCGTGGCGCGCCAGTGGAGCTGCTCACCGGCCAGGCTTGCGAACAGGCCACGGGCACCAAAAAGATCGCCGCCGCCTTGCTGGATCGGCGTGCCGGCACCTTGAACCCGATGGCCTACACCAGCGGCTTGGCCAATGCGGCGGCGGGCCTTGGCGGGCAGTTGTTCGATCATTCGCCGGTCACTCAGCTTGAGCGCCAGGGTTCGCATTGGTCGGTGCAGACCGCCCAAGGCTCAGTGCAGGCTGCACAGGTGGTGATCGCCTCCAACGCCTACACCGAGGGCGAATGGACCGAGTTGCGGCGCAATTTCTTCCCCGGCTATTACTATCAGGTCGCGTCGGCCCCACTGACGGACGAGGCCGCCCAACAGATCCTGCCCGGTGGCCAGGGCTCATGGGATACGCGCCAGGTGCTGAGCAGCATCCGTCGCGACGCCGATGGCCGTTTGTTGCTCGGCAGCCTGGGCAACGGCAACCAGAAACCCGCGTGGTTCCTCAAGGCGTGGGCCGATCGGGTGCAGCAGCACTACTTCCCGTACCTCAAATCGGTGCAGTGGGAGTTCACCTGGACCGGCTGTATCGCCTTCACCCCCGACCACTTGATGCGCCTGTTCGAGCCTGCCCCCGGTCTCGTGGCAGTTACGGGATATAACGGCCGTGGCGTGACCACCGGCAGTGTGGTCGGCAAGGCATTTGCCGACTACTTGTGTCACCAGAATCCCCAGGCGCTGCCGATTCCCTTCGCGCCGATGCAGCCGTTGGCCGGGGTGGGCTTGCGCAGCTGCCTGTATGAAGCTGGATTCTCGCTGTATCACGCCGGCCAATGCCTGAGGATCGTGATCTGATCAGCGAAATACCGCTCAGAAGCCTGCATTTTCTTAGCAGGCTACTAATCTGTATTGGTGCAAGTCGTAGCAATCACGCACTGTAAATGTGCAGTTCCGTTACGCCGTTTGTTACAGCGCCAGGAACTGTCGTTTATAGGCGTGGTTGCAGGTGCGACCTGCCACGGTTGTACTTTTTGGATCCATTGGTTGCACCTCTGGACGCTAGAGGGTTGCACGTCCTGGCGAATGGAGCCGAAACACCTGAAATAACAATGACACCGTGTCTTTTTGAAGAATAAAAACGTAATGGCACGCGCCTTGCTCTGGGCTTTCAGTGAAAGGTTTGAATGCAAGTTGTCGTGCCAAAAATCAAAAATATCGGAGCACCACTCATGTCCCAGACGTTTTACAAGAAAGGTTTTCTGGCCCTCGCCGTTGCAGCGGCGCTGGGTGTTTCTACGTTTGTTCAAGCTGATGTGAAGATCGGCGTCGCGGGGCCCATGACGGGCGCCAACGCCGCTTTCGGTGAGCAGTACATGAAGGGTGCCCAGGCGGCAGCCGATGTGATCAACAAGGCCGGCGGCATCAACGGCGAGAAAATCGTGCTGGTACCCGGCGACGATGCGTGTGAACCCAAACAAGCCGTGGCCGTGGCCAACCGCCTGGCCGACCAGGACAAAGTGATCGGCGTGGTCGGGCACTTCTGCTCCTCCAACACCATCCCGGCCTCCGAGGTGTATGACGAAGCCGGCATCATCGCCATCACCCCAGGCTCCACCAACCCACAAGTGACCGAACGCGGCCTGGGCGCCATGTTCCGCATGTGCGGGCGTGACGACCAGCAAGGCATCGTTGCCGGCGACTACATCGTCGACGTGCTCAAGGGCAAGAAAGTCGCGGTCATCAACGACAAGGACACCTACGGCAAAGGCCTGGCCGACGCCACCGCTGCCCAGTTGACCAAGCGCGGCGTCAAGCCGGTGCTGGAAGAAGGCCTGACCCGTGGCGAGAAAGACTTCAGCGCCCTGGTCACCAAGATCCGCTCCACCGGTGCTGACGTCGTGTATTTCGGCGGCCTGCACCCGGAAGCCGGTCCACTGGTTCGCCAGATCCGTGAAGCTGGCTTGAAAGACGTCAAGTTCATGTCCGATGACGGCGTGGTCACCGACGAACTGGTTGCCACCGCAGGCGGCAAGCAATACGTCGACGGCGTGTACATGACCTTCGGCGCCGACCCGCGCCTGCTGCCAGACAGCAAGGCTGTGGTCGAAGAGTTCCGTAAAAACGGCACCGAGCCGGAAGGCTACACCCTGTATGCCTATGCGTCGGTCCAGGCCTTGGCCGCTGGCTTCAACGGCGCCAAGTCCAACAAAGGCGAAGACGCCGCCAAGTGGCTCAAGGCTCACCCGGTGAAAACCGTCATGGGCGAAAAAGCCTGGGATTCGAAGGGTGACCTGAAGATCTCTGACTACGTGGTTTACCAGTGGGACAAAGACGGCAAATACCACCAGCTGGACAAACAGAAGTAAGCACGACGCCTGATCTTCTGTAGGCGCGGGCTTGCTGTGGCGAGGGAGCTTGCTCCCGCTGGAGTGCGTAGCACTCCCAAACCGTTCACCGAGCTACATCTGATGTACCTCGATCACCCAGTTTGGGGCTGCTTCGCAGCCCAGCGGGAGCAAGCTCCCTCGCCACATTAGCGCGCTCCGACAGGAGTAAACCTCTGTTTTCCTCCAGAAGCGCCGCACACCCACCGGTGTGCAGGTGCTCACCGCGTGAGATTGCGTTATGGATGGTATTTTCCTGCAGCAACTGGTCAACGGCCTGACCCTCGGGTCGGTCTATGGCCTGATCGCCATCGGCTACACAATGGTCTATGGCATCATTGGCATGATCAACTTCGCCCACGGCGAGGTTTATATGATTTCCGCTTACCTCGCGGCGATCAGTCTGGCACTGCTGGCTTACTTCGGCATCGAATCCTTCCCGCTGCTCATTCTCGGCACCTTGATCTTCACCGTCGTCGTCACTGGCGTATATGGCTGGGTCATCGAGCGTGTCGCCTACAAACCACTGCGCAACTCCACCCGACTGGCACCGCTGATCAGCGCCATCGGTATCTCGCTGATCCTGCAGAACTACGCGCAGATCGCCCAGGGCGCCAAGCAACAAGGCATTCCCACCCTGCTGGCCGGGGCCTGGCGTGTCGATATCGGCACAGGCTTCGTTCAGTTGACGTACACCAAGGTGTTCATCCTCGTGGCGGCGTTTGCCGGCATGGCGTTGCTCACTTACATCATCAAGTACACCAAGCTCGGCCGCATGTGCCGCGCCACCCAGCAAGACCGCAAGATGGCGTCGATCCTCGGCATCAACACCGACCGGGTGATCTCCTATGTGTTCGTCATCGGCGCCGCCATGGCGGCATTGGCCGGCGTGTTGATCACCCTCAACTACGGCACCTTCGATTTCTATGCCGGCTTCATCATCGGCATCAAGGCGTTTACCGCAGCGGTACTCGGCGGCATCGGCTCCCTGCCTGGGGCGATGTTGGGCGGGATCATCCTCGGTATCTCCGAGTCGTTGTTCTCGGGGTTGATCAACTCTGACTACAAAGACGTGTTCAGTTTCTCCCTGCTGGTGGTGATTCTGATTTTCCGTCCCCAGGGCCTGCTTGGTCGCCCACTTGTGGCGAAGGTGTAAACATGTCTGCTGCCAAACCCATCGATATCAAGAAAAGTGTGGTCGATACAGTCCTCGCCGGGCTGATTTCACTGGTCGTGTTCGGTCCGATCGTCGGCGTGGTCCTCGACGGCTACAGCTTCAACCTGGAACCGGCCCGCGTGGCCCTGCTGGTGGCCATCGTGATGGTCGGCCGCTTTGCCATGAGCCTGTTCCTGCAAACCCCCAAGGGCCTGAAGATTTTGCAGGGCTTCGAGAGCACCGGCTCTGGCGTGCACGTGCTGGCGCCGGACTACAAGTCGCGGTTGCGCTGGATCATCCCGGCACTGATCGTGATCGCCATCGTGTTCCCGATCTTCGCCAACAAGTACCTGCTCACGGTGGTGATCCTCGGCCTGATCTATGTGTTGCTCGGCCTGGGCCTCAACATCGTGGTCGGCCTGGCGGGCCTGCTCGACCTGGGTTACGTAGCGTTCTACGCTATCGGCGCCTACGGCCTGGCATTGGGTTATCAATACCTCGGGCTGGGCTTCTGGACGGTGCTGCCGCTGGCGGCCATCGCCGCAGCGTTGGCGGGGTGCATACTCGGGTTCCCGGTGCTGCGAATGCACGGTGACTATTTGGCCATCGTGACCCTGGGCTTTGGTGAAATCATCCGTCTGGTGCTCAACAACTGGCTGTCGTTTACCGGTGGGCCCAACGGCATGCCGGTGCCATCGCCGACCTTCCTCGGCCTGGAGTTCGGCAAGCGCGCGAAGGATGGCGGGGTGCCCTTCCATGAGTTCTTCGGCATCGACTACAACCCCAACATCAAATTCCTGTTCATCTATATCGTGCTGTTCCTGGTGGTGCTGGCCGTGCTGTACATCAAGCATCGCCTGACCCGCATGCCGGTCGGCCGCGCCTGGGAGGCCTTGCGCGAAGATGAGATCGCCTGCCGTTCCATGGGGCTGAACCATGTGTTGGTCAAACTTTCGGCGTTCACCATCGGTGCATCGACAGCGGGTTTGGCCGGGGTGTTCTTTGCCAGCTACCAGGGCTTCGTCAACCCGTCATCGTTCACCTTCTTCGAGTCGGCGCTGATCCTGGCCATTGTGGTGTTGGGCGGCATGGGTTCGACGGTGGGCGTGGTGATTGCGGCATTTGTTCTGACCGTCGCGCCTGAGTTGCTGCGCAGCTTCTCCGAATACCGCGTACTGCTGTTTGGTGTGTTGATGGTGGTGATGATGATCTGGCGACCACGCGGGTTGATCCGCATCAGCCGTACCGGTGTGACACCACGTAAAGGAGTGGCGCCATGAGCAAGGAAGTCGTCCTCTCCGTGGAACATTTGATGATGCACTTCGGTGGCATCAAGGCCTTGAGCGATGTGAGCCTCAAGGTCGAACGCAACTCGATCTTCGCCCTGATCGGCCCCAACGGCGCCGGCAAGACCACGGTGTTCAACTGCCTCACCGGCTTCTACAAAGCCAGCGGCGGCAAGATCCAACTCAACCTTCGCGGCAAGCAGACCGACGTGATCCAGTTGCTCGGCGAGCGCTTCCAGCCCACCGACTTTGTGTCGCCCAAAAGCTTCCTCAGCCGGGTGTACTACAAGATGTTCGGCGGCACCCACCTGGTGAACCGCGCCGGCCTGGCGCGGACGTTCCAGAACATTCGCCTGTTCAAGGAAATGTCGGTGGTGGAAAACCTGCTGGTGGCCCAGCACATGTGGGTCAACCGCAACATGCTCGCGGGTATCCTCAATACCAAGGGCTACCGCAAGGCTGAAAGCGACGCCCTCGACCACGCTTTCTACTGGTTGGAAGTGGTGGACCTGGTCGACTGCGCCAACCGCCTGGCCGGCGAACTCTCCTACGGCCAGCAGCGCCGCCTGGAGATCGCCCGTGCCATGTGCACCCGGCCGCAGATCATCTGCCTGGATGAACCGGCTGCGGGCCTCAACCCCCAGGAAACCGAAGCCCTCAGCGCGATGATTCGCCTGCTGCGCGACGAACACGACCTGACGGTGGTGCTGATCGAACACGACATGGGCATGGTGATGAGTATTTCCGACCACATCGTGGTGCTGGACCACGGCAACGTGATCGCCGAGGGCGGGCCGGACGCGATCCGCAACGACCCGAAAGTGATTGCCGCCTACCTGGGCGCTGACGAAGAGGAGCTTGTATGAACGGGCCTATCCTCGAAATGAAGGACCTGGACGTGTATTACGGCCCGATCCAGGCCCTGAAAAAAGTCTCGCTGCACATCAACGAAGGCGAAACCGTCAGCCTGATCGGCTCCAACGGCGCGGGCAAATCCACGCTGCTGATGTCGATTTTCGGCCAGCCACGGGCCGAATCGGGGCAGATTCTCTATAACGGCGTCGACATCACCCATAAGTCGTCGCACTACATCGCGTCCAACGGTATTGCGCAGTCGCCGGAAGGGCGGCGGGTGTTCCCCGACATGACCGTCGAGGAAAACCTGCTGATGGGCACCATCCCCATTGGCGACAAGTTTGCTCAGGAAGACATGCAGCGCATGTTTGAGCTGTTCCCACGGCTCAAGGAGCGACGTACCCAGCGCGCCATGACCATGTCCGGCGGCGAGCAGCAAATGCTCGCCATCGCCCGCGCGCTGATGAGCCGGCCCAAGCTGTTGCTTCTGGATGAACCGAGCCTGGGCCTGGCGCCGATTGTGGTGAAGCAGATCTTCTCGACGTTGCGCGAGCTGGCCTCCACCGGGATGACCATCTTCCTGGTGGAACAGAACGCCAACCATGCGCTGCGCTTGTCGGACCGGGCGTATGTGATGGTCAACGGCGAGATTCGCCTGACCGGCACCGGCAAGGAATTGCTGGTGAATGAGGAAGTGCGCAACGCCTACCTCGGCGGTCATTAACGAATAGATATTCTTGGAATGACCTGTGGGAGCTTCGGCTCCCACATTCATGTTGAGACTGTCCACAGAGCCTTCTGGAAATTGTGGAAAACAAATCCAGCCCCCCTCCAAAGCGCGACATATAGCCGCCGCAAATCCCTGTTTTGTCACAGTTTTGACTTGTCCCCATCCGCTGTGGAACCGGCTGTGGGTAACGTGGGAGTAGCTGGCTGGAAGCCAATGAATCCGGGGCTTGCAGCGCGGTGGTTGTTTTTTGATCAGGCGCTTTTTGGTCGCCGGTCCAAGCCGTTGTCAACCTGTTTAAAGACACAGGTATATGACCGAAATATGTCCCGCCAGCCTGTGGATAAGTCTGTGACTAAACTCTGGAAAGACCGCCGCAGAGGCCGGAATGACTGGCCTGGAGCCATCGTTCTGATTTTGCGATCGGCGACAGGCCTACATACGCCCCGGCCAAGGTCAAGCAAAAAACTTTCTAAAACCGTCTGTAGCCCTTGTGTATAGCGGCCTGAAGCATTTTGTAGTTGCCCCCAAAGACTGTGGGCGCAGTTGTGGATAACCTGCGCGCACATAGCTGCAAGCCACGGTCTGTATGGGTTTTATAGAGTTGATTAAAAAGTGATCAGGCGTGTATCAAGTTGTGTGCTTAGCGGTTGCCGCCATCGCGGTGTACGGGCATTCTGCTGGCTGCTTTTTTCCCGATGCCCGCAAGGAGAACACCATGTCCGACACGTTGTTTATTACTGGCGCAACCTCAGGTTTCGGCGAAGCCTGCGCCCGTCGTTTTGCCGAAGCCGGCTGGAAACTGGTGCTCACCGGTCGTCGCGCCGACCGCCTGAATGCGCTGGTCGAAGAGCTTTCCAAGCAGACCGAAGTGCATGGCCTGGTCGTGGACGTGCGGGACCGCAAAGGCATGGAAGATGCCATCGCCAACCTGCCGCCGTCGTTCGCCAAGCTGCGCGGGCTGATCAACAACGCCGGCCTGGCCGTGGGCACCGACCCAGCGCCCAAGTGCAGTCTCGACGATTGGGAAACCATGGTCGACACCAACATCAAGGGCCTGCTGACCACCACTAATCTGCTGCTGCCACGCTTGATCGCTCACGGTCGCGGCGCGGGCATCATCAACCTGGGGTCCATCGCGGGTAATTACCCGTATCCGGGCAGCCACGTGTATGGCGGTTCCAAGGCGTTCGTTAAGCAGTTCTCGCTGAACCTGCGCTGCGACCTGCAAGGCACGGGCGTGCGCGTGACCAACATCGAGCCGGGCCTGTGTGAAAGCGAGTTCTCGCTGGTGCGCTTCGGCGGTGATCAGGCGCGGTATGACGCGACTTATGCGGGTGCCGAGCCGATCCAGCCGCAGGACATTGCCGACACGATCTTCTGGGTCATGAACACGCCGGCGCATGTGAATATCAACCGGTTGGAGCTGATGCCGGTAAGCCAGACGTGGGCTGGGTTTGCGATTGAGCGCGGGGCTAAAGCTTAAGACCGATCGCTGCTGTGGCGAGGGAGCTTGCTCCCGCTGGGGCGCGAAGCGGCCCTAAGATTTTGGGGCCGCTGCG